>JADGOD010000089.1 GCA_017883125.1 Acidimicrobiales bacterium | reverse complement strand
GACCAGGTCTGGGTGCTCGGCGAGAACGACGAGCCCGTATCTCCGGGCTCCGACGAGGTCGGGGTGCTCGCTCTCGGGGGCCGGAACCCGCTCGGCTACTACAAGGACGACGCCAAGACCGCGGCCACCTTCCGGATCATCGACGGCCAGCGCTACTCCATCCCCGGCGACTTCGCCACGGTGCGGGCCGACGGGACCATCCAGCTGCTGGGCCGGGGGTCGCAGTGCATCAACACCGCCGGAGAGAAGGTCTTCCCCGAAGAGGTCGAAGAGGTCCTGAAGCGCCATGACGCCGTCGTCGACGCCTGCGTGGTCGGGATCCCCGATCCGAGGACCGGTGAGCGGGTGATCGCCGTCGTCGAGCTCACCGATGGAGCGTCCATCAGCCAAAACGAGCTCATCGCCCACGTGCGCAGCCACCTGGCCCACTACAAGGCGCCACGTCTGATCCGGATCGTCCCCTCGATCGGCCGCACCCCATCGGGGAAGATGGACTACGGCCGGCACAAGGACGAGGCGATCGATTGGGCAGCCTCGCTCGAGGCCTGAGGGTCCTTCAGAGCTCCACGGCCCTCAGGAGACCTCGTCGCATCAGCGATCGGCCCGGAAGGGGCCTTCGGGGACCTGCGCCGAAGTGGACGCGCCCCGGGAGATAGCGTAGGAGCCAATGTCTAATCTGGAGCCTGCCACCCCGACCCATCGCGGGCCTCGACATGCCGCCAAGCGCCGTCGCCGCCAGTTCTGGCCCCGAAAGCGGTGGGCTCAGATCGTCCTCTCGCTCGGACTCGTCTTCGTCCTCGTGGTGGGCGGATTCGCGGGATACCTCTACTACCAGGCGAATCGCATCCACCACATCGACGTCAAGCACCTCTCGAGTGCCTCGGCGAGCGTCAAGGGCACCGAGAACATCCTGATGGTCGGCTCGACCGACCGGTGTGCGCTCAAGCACCAGAACGCCGCCTATGGCCTGTGCTCACAAGGTGTCACCGGCATCAACAGCGACGTGATCATGATCCTCCACCTCGACTGGAACCACTCGACGGTCTCGGTCCTCTCGATCCCCCGAGACACCTTCATCCCCAACGCCCGCACCACGGGAGCGAACAAGATCGACGCCGCCCTCGCCGAAGGTCCGAGCCAGCTCGTCCAGGCGATCCAGCAGGACTTCGGCATCCCCATCCAGCACTTCATCCTGCTCAACTTCGAGACCTTCGCCAACGTGGTCGACGCCCTCGGCGGGATCTCGATGTACTTCCCGATGCCCGTCTTCGATGCGTACTCAGGACTCCAGGAGTTCTCCACCGGCTGCATCCACCTCAACGGCGTCCAGGCCCTCCAGGTGGTGCGAGCTCGTCACCTCCAGTACCAGGCGAGCGCCGCAAGCGGATCGAACCCTGCGAACTGGCCCCAGGAGAACCTCAGCGACCTCGCCCGCATCCGACGCAACCACGAGTTCCTCCGCGTGCTCTCGACGGCGATGTCCAAGCAGGGGCTCGGGAACCCGATAACCGACGCCCGGCTGGTGAGCGCTGTCGCTCCAAACCTGTCCACCGATTCGGGCCTCAGCGGCCAAGACATGGTCAACATGATCCTGCAGTTCAAGAACGTGAACGCCGACAACGCGCCGCAGTACACGCTCCCGGTGATGACCTCGAACTCGTACAACTACGTCTACAAGGGTGGGAACTACGGGAACGTCGCCTTCCCGATCAACCAGCCCGACCTCGTCACCATCGAGAACTTCCTCGGCATCCCCGCCTACTGGGACTTCATGCAGAGCAAGCTCCTCCCCAAGGTGCACAACATCACCGTCAGCGTGCTCAACGGCTCTGGCACCTCTGGGCAGGGCCAAGCCACAGCGAACGCCCTGGCTGCGCTGAACTTCCAGATCGGCATCGTCGGTGACGCTCCCCCGGTCGGGAACCCCGCCGAGACCGTCGTCGCCTACAACTCGATGAACCCCGATGTCGTCGCCGCCGCCCAGACCGTTCTCAGGGTGCTGACCGGCCAGACCATCCTCGCCTACGACCCGACCATGACGGCCCCGGTCACCCTGATCACCGGCACGAACTTCGCGGTGAACGCACCGGCGCCTCCCACGCCATCGACCACGACGACCAAGCCGAAGCCGACGACGACGACGACCAAGGGGTCTCACAAGTCGACGACCACGACCTCAACGACGACGACGACCGCTCCCATCACCGTCCCGGGATTCCAGAGCCCGAACACCTCGACCGAGACCCTTGCGCCCTGGGACCCGCGTTCGTGCACTCCCAAGGGTGGAGCGGGTCCCTAGGATCCTGCCGTGGCCTCTCAAAGTCCAGCCTTTGAGACAGAGGATCGCCCGTCTCCTTCGCTGTGGATCGTCGCCCGATCGTGGCTGCGACTGGGCCTCACCGGATTCGGCGGACCTCCGGCCCACGTGATCCTGTTGCGTCGACTGACCGTCGAGAGGAACTCCTGGATCTCCTCCGAGGAGTTCGAGCACGCGGTGGCCACGACGAACCTGCTCCCCGGGCCGGCATCGACTCAGCTCGCCATCTACTGCGGATGGCGACTGCGGCGAACCCTCGGCGCCCTCGTCGCCGGGTTCTGCTTCATCGCCCCCGGACTCGCGGCGATCATCGCCCTCGGTGCCGCCATCCTCGCCAGCGGTGCTCCGACGTGGCTGGAAGGCGCAGCGCTCGGCGCGAGCGCGGTCGTCCCCGCCGTGGCCGTTCGGGCGGGGCTCGATCTCCTCGTCCCCTCGTTCAAGAGGAGCAAGGGGCTCTTCGGTGCTCGGGCTCGCTGGGGGCTCTGGATCGCCGCGGGCGCCCTCGCCACGCTCACGCTCGGACCCGCCCTCGTGCTGGCCCTCTTGGGTTGCGGCCTCATCGAGCTGCTCCTCGAGCGCCGTCGTCGTGGACAGCTCCCCACGACGTTGACCGCGTTCGTCCCCGTCCTCGGCGCCTCGATGGCCACGCTCGGGCCCCTGGCGTGGACGGCGCTCAAGGTGGGAGCCCTCAGCTTCGGCGGGGGTTTCGTGATCGTCCCGCTCATGCAGGCCGACGCGGTCCATCGTCACCACTGGATGACCAACGCCCAGTTTCTCGCCGCCGTGGCCCTCGGTCAGCTGACGCCTGGTCCTGTCGTCCAGACCGTCGCGGTGGTCGGGTACGCCGCCGCAGGGCTCACCGGGGCGCTCTTGGCGGCAGCGATCGCCTTCGCCCCGTCATTTCTCTTCATCATCGCGGGCGGCCCCTTCTTCGAGCGGCTCCGAGCCTCTCCCGACGCCCAGGCGTTCCTCGCCGGCGCCGGACCCGCCGCGATCGGAGCCATCTTCGGCACGGCGATCCTCCTCCTCGGCGGCATCGCCCACCTCTGGCAGCTGCCCCTCCTCGCTCTCGGTTGCCTCTGGCTGCTCGCACTGCGTGGTGGCACGGTGATGGCGCTGCTGGCTGCCGCTGCCGCTGGGGTCCTGGCGGGAGCAGCAGGCCTCTCGGTCGGCTTCTGATCGAAGAGGGCCGACCCGGGGCGCGGTGGGTAGTCTGTCGACGGTGCCAATCGGCAGCCTTGTGATGACACCAACTGCCCCCCTGTACGTCGTGAGAGGAACCATCCCATGCCTGAAGCCGTGATCGTCGCCACCGGAAGGACTCCGATCGGTCGAGCCTTCAAGGGCTCCCTCGTCGACTGCCGCCCCGATGACCTCGCCGCGCTCGTCGTGCGCGAGGTCATCGCCAAGGTCCCTCAGCTGGACCCCAATGAGGTCGAGGACATCCTCCTGGGCTGCGCCCAGCCCGCCGGGGAGTCCGGCCACAACCTCGCTCGGGTGGTAGCCCTCCTCGCTGGCATGCCCAACGTCCCCGGGGTCACGGTCAACCGGTACTGCTCCTCGTCGCTGCAGACGATCCGCATGGCGGCCCACGCCATCAAGGCGGGAGAGGGCGATCTCTTCGTGGCCGGTGGCGTCGAGACCGTCTCACGCTACGGCTCTGGGGCATCGGACATCGGTCCGCACAACCCGCTCTTCGCCGCCGCCGAGCAGCGGACCGGGGAGCGCACACCTTCGGTGACCACCCCGTGGACGCCGCGCGATGGTCTGCCTGACGTCTACATCGCCATGGGCCAGACGGCGGAGAACGTGGCCGAGTACGAGCAGGTCTCCCGTACAGAGATGGACGAGTTCGCCCTTCGCTCGCAGATGCGCGCCACCCAGAGCCAGGAGAACGGGTTCTTCGAGCGGGAGATCATCCCCGTGACGCTTCCCGACGGGACCGTCGTGACGACCGATGACTGCCCTCGACCGGGGACCACCCTCGAGGGGCTCTCCGCTCTCAAGCCGGCGTTCCGGGAGGGGGGAACCGTCACGGCCGGCAACGCATGTCCTCTCAACGACGGCGCAGCGGCCGTGGTGGTGATGAGCGACACCAAGGCCAAGCGGCTGGGCATCACGCCACTGGCCAGGATCATCTCGAGCGGCGTCTCGGGGCTCAACCCCGAGATCATGGGCCTCGGCCCCATCGAGGCGTGCCGCCAGGCCATGGCCAGGGCGAAGATGACGATCGACGACATCGATCTCGTCGAGATCAACGAGGCCTTCGCCGCCCAGGTGATCCCGTCGGCCAAGCACCTCGGCATCGATCTCGACAAGCTCAACATCAAGGGCGGGGCCATCGCTCTCGGCCACCCCTTCGGGCAGACCGGGGCTCGCATCATGACCACCTTGCTCAACGCCCTCGAGGACGAGAACAAGACCTACGGCATGGAGTCGATGTGCATCGGTGGTGGCCAGGGCATGGCCATGATCGTCGAGCGTCTCAGCTAGGAGACTGTTGTCGTATTGGAGTTCGCCGGGAGGACACAATTCGACCGCCGCACGGGATCGTCCGTAAGGCCCGATCTCCTTCTCGGCGGACCCCTT
>JADGOD010000015.1 GCA_017883125.1 Acidimicrobiales bacterium | reverse complement strand
GGGGTTGACACCCTTGTTGGGCTCCTTGCCGGTGATGCGAGACACGAGATCCGAGACCGCAGGGATCCGGGTCGATCCGCCAACCATGACCACGTGCTCGATGTCACCAGTGGTGAGACCGGCGTCCTTGATCGCCTTCTCGAACGGGCCCACGCAGCGCTCGACGAGATCGGCGGTGAGCTCGTTGAACTTCGCCCGGGTCAGCGTGAGGTCCAAGTGCTTGGGTCCCTCCGCCGTGGCCGTGATGAACGGCAGGTTGATCTGGGTCTCCTGCACGCTCGAGAGCTCGATCTTGGCCTTCTCGGACGCCTCCTTGAGGCGCTGGACGGCCATCTTGTCGGCGGAGAGGTCTACGCCCTCGGTGTCCTTGAAGGTCTTGACCAGCCAGTCCATGACCTTGGCGTCCCAGTCGTCGCCACCGAGCTTGGTGTCGCCCGAGGTGGACTTGACCTCGAAGACGCCGTCAGCGATCTCGAGCACCGAGACGTCGAAGGTCCCGCCACCGAGGTCGAAGACCAGCACGGTCTGCTCGGCTGCTTCCTTGTCGAGGCCGTAGGCCAGGGCAGCGGCGGTCGGCTCGTTGATGATGCGGAGCACCTCGAGACCGGCGATCTGGCCAGCCTCCTTGGTGGCGGTCCGCTGGGCGTCGTCGAAGTAGGCCGGCACGGTGATGACCGCCTGGTTGACGGTGTCGCCGAGGTAGGCCTCGGCGTCCCTCTTCAGCTTCATCAAGATTCGGGCCGAGATCTCCTGGGGCGTGTAGGCCTTGCCGTCGATGTCGAGGGTCCAGCCGGTGCCCATCTCGCGCTTGACCGACCGGATAGTGCGGTCCGGGTTGGTGATCGCCTGACGCTTCGCCACCTCGCCGACGAGGACCTCGCCGGACTTGGAGAAGCCGACGACCGAGGGCGTCGTGCGCTGCCCTTCAGCGTTCGGGATCACGACAGGCTCACCCGCCTCGAGGACGGACACCACCGAGTTGGTCGTTCCGAGGTCAATTCCCACAGCCTTTGCCATGATGTTCTCTCTTTCTTTCTTCTTGGTGGTTCTGAGTCTTCGATGAACCGGTCCGGGGCTTCTGCATCCCCGATGACGTCCTCATAGTATAGCAAAGTTGATACGAGAAGTATCAAGATTCCTTAAACTTCACGGCATAGGTTCTCGCTCCTTCGGGCAGCAGTCCGGCTGGCTACGCTCGGAGGCATGATCGATCTCATCCTCCTGCGCCACGGGCAGTCCGAGTGGAATGCCCAGAACCTCTTCACCGGGTGGGAGGACGTCGATCTGACCGAGCTGGGCCGGACGGAGGCGTCCCAGGCTGGCGTGCTCCTCGCTGAGGCCGGCATCGACGTCCGGATCCTCCACACCTCGGTCCTGACCCGTGCGATCCGCACGGCCAACCTCGCCCTCGAGGCGATGGGCCGGATGTGGGTCCCCGCCAAGCGCGACTGGCGGCTCAACGAGCGCCACTACGGCGACCTCCAGGGGCTCAACAAGGTCGAGACCACCGAGAAGTTCGGCAGCGAGCAGGTCAAGATCTGGCGCCGGAGCTACTCGACCCCTCCCCCGACGCTCCCCGAGGGGGACCCTCGCCGGGCCGACGGCGACCCCCGCTACCGCGACGTCGACCCCGCCCTGCTGCCGGCCTCGGAGTGCCTGGCCGATGTCGTCGCCCGCACCGTCCCCTACTACGTAGACTCGATCGTCCCCGATCTCAAGGCGGAGGCGCCCCGGGGTGGTGCGGTCCTGGTCGTGGCGCACGGCAACTCGCTGCGCGCGCTGCGCAAGCACCTCGACGGGATCGGCGACGACGAGATCGTCGGTCTCGAGATCCCCACGGGGATCCCCTATCGCTACCGCCTGGGAGCCGACCTCGCGATCCTCGAGGCGGGCTACCTCGGTGACCCCGAGGCCGCGGCCAAGGCCGCCGACGCGGTGGCCAAGCAGGCCGGCTGAGCCATGGGGGGCCCGCTCGTCCCCTGACGCCGAGACGCCACCACCCGAGCCTGCTCGATGGCAGACCCAGGCGGCGGCGTCTCAGAGACGGTGACGGTGACGCTCTGCTCCCTAGAGCGCGTCCGCCCCTCGTTCCCCGGTGCGGACTCGGACCGCTGTCTCGACGGGGATGACCCACACCTTGCCGTCACCAATCTTCCCGGTGGCGGCCGACTCGACGATCCCATCGACGATCTCGGCGGCGTTGGAGTCGTCAACGAGGATCTCGATGCGGAGCTTGGGGACGAAGTCCACCTCGTACTCCGCTCCTCGATACACCTCGGTGTGCCCACGCTGACGGCCGAAGCCCTGGACTTCAGTGAGCGTCATGCCGCTCACTCCAAGGGTCTTCAGCTTCTCCTTGACATCATCGAGCTTGAAGGGCTTGATGACTGCGATGACCAACTTCATGGACGAACTCCTCTCTGATGGGTGATAGATGCGCTGTCGTTGGGTTCTCGATGGTTCGACATCTAGGACCTCGACAGCGAGGTGACCCGCTCGGCGAAGGTCTCACGGGGGTACGCCTCCTCATCATGGATGGCCAGGTCTCCGACCTCGAGGACCTCATCCTTCTCCCGCAGGCCACGGCAGACGAACTTGACGATGTAGAACAAGATCGCACTGACGATCGCCGTGTAACCGATGATCCAGGATGCGGCGAGGAACTGCTCCCACAGCTGGTGGAACGATCCGGTGTAGAACCAACCTCCGACGCTGAAGGAGCCCGCAGCGTCGTAGGTCTTCCCGGCCACGCCGTATTCGATCATGCCCGGATCAGCCAGCAGGCCGACGAGGAGTCCTCCAACAAGACCAGCGATCCCGTGGGTGTAGACGACCCCGAGGGTGTCATCGACCTTGGAGAACGGACGGACCTTGGAGAGGAAGTTCCAGGCGACCCAGACGATTGCTGCACAGAGGAGACCGACGTAGATCGCTCCGGTGCCGTTCACCCAGCCAGCCGATGGCGTGATGCCGACCAGCCCGCAGATCATCCCGTTGATCGCACCCAGGAACGTCGGCTTGTGCTCCTTGGAGAAGAGCATGTCGAAGACCATCCAGGTCAGCAGGGCCGTGGCCGTGGCGATGTTGGTGTTCAACACCGCCGAGGCTGCGTCGATGCCGGAGTAGAACGGGTCGCCGCCGTTGAAGCCGTTCCAGCCCAACCACAGGATCCCGGAGCCGACGGCCACCATCATGAGGTTGTTGGGAAGGGCGTGCGACTTGTCCCGCATGAGGCGGGGTCCGACGATGGCCGCACCCACGAACCCGGTGACGCCGGCTGCGAGGTGGATGACGTACCCACCGGAGTAGTCGACGGCCCCCTTCTGAGCGAAGAAGCCACCACCCCAGAGCAGTGACGCGTTCACGGTGTAGACGAAGGTGATCCACAGCGGGACGAACAGCAGCCACGCCTTGAACTTGAACCGACCGAGCAGGGAGCCCATGAACAGGAGCGGCGTGATCGCGGCGAAGACCAGCTGGAAGTAGGCCAACGTCGATGTCGGGTAGTGGAACGGGATCAGGGTGTTAGCCCCCGAGACCGCTTGGCCCTGTGAGACGGCGGGTGAGGTGATCGGGCTCGGGTGGCCGACCAATCCCGACCAGAACGAGCCCTTCGCTCCCAGGTTGGCTTGCGGACCGAAGCCCATCTTGTAGCCCCACAGCACCCAGACCAGGATCACCAGGCTGAAGCCCGAGAAGGCCATCAGCATGGTGTTCACGACCCACTTGCGCTGCATGAGACCGCCGTAGAGCACGGCGATCCCAGGCAGGCTCATCAAGCCCACCAATGTGGCTGCGGTCAGCTGCCAGGTGTTGTCACCTGGGTTCAGCCAACCTGGATATGGAATATTCGTGACTGCTTCCAGCACGGTTCCTCACTCCTCTCGGGTTTCCTCGTCGGTGTCGGTGGCTGGCGCGTCGCAATGACGAGCCCCACCACTTCTCCAACCTGTGCAGTTCCGAGTATGGAGACCCAGGATTTCCCGACTGTTCCGCCACTGTTACAAGCACGTGAACTGAGAGACCGATACGCTTTCGTTCATGGCACAAAGCTCCAAAGACAAGAACATCGCTTCGATCTGGCTCTTCTCGGAGTGCTCGGCCAAGGAGATCAAGTCCATCTCATCCATGGCTGACGCCGTGACGGTCCCCGCAGGCCGGGAGCTCGTCAGAGAGGGGACGATCGGACGAGAGCTCTACCTGATCGTCTCGGGGACCGCCTCGGTCCAGCGCAAGGGGCGCCAGGTCGCCACGCTGACCACCGGCCAGCACTTCGGAGAGCTCTCGCTCCTCGACCGCCGGCCTCGCAACGCCACGGTGGTCTCGAAGACCGAGATGGAGCTGCTCGTCATCGGCCAGCGCCAGTTCAACGGCCTGCTCGACACCATCCCGACCCTCTCGCGCAAGCTCATCAGCGCCATGGCCGCCCGGATGCGCGAGCAGGACGCCAAGGCCGTCCACTAGGCGTGGAGCTCTCCGAGGCCCTCGGCCATGCGGCGAGCGACCGCAAGGGCGTCCTCGTCACCATCAAGAGCGATGGACGACCACAGCTCTCGAACATCTTCTACGCCGTCACCGACGGGGTCGTCTCGATCTCGGTGACCGACACCCGGGCCAAGGTGGCCAACCTGCGACGCGATCCGCACGCTTCGCTCTGGGTGCCGGGCGACGACTTCTTCCACTACGTCGTGCTCGAAGGAGACGTCACCCTCAGCGGTGTGACGACCTCTCCGACCGACGAGACGGCCGATGAGCTCGTCGATCTGTATCGCTCCCTCGAGGGCGAGCACGACGACTGGGCGGCCTACCGCAGCGCCATGGTCGACGACCGACGTCTGGTCGCCCGGCTCACACCGACGCATGCCTACGGCCTCTGGGGCTCGTGAGCATCGAGGTCTCCTCGGTGACCTCGCCCGGCGCCGGCCGAGCCTGAACGACGCCGCTCCCCGGATCTGACCGGGAGCGGATCGACCTCGCCGGACCTCTAAGCCTCGTCGGTCGCCGGGGCGGGCGCCGCGCTGGTGAGGAGCGACTGCTCGACCACCTGGGAGATGTCCATGACCCGGACCTCGTCGCCCCTGCCGCTGGCCTGGACGGCGTCGTCGAGCATGATCATGCAGAACGGGCACGCCGTCGACACGATGTCGGCGCCGGTCCCGAGGGCCTCCTCGGTGCGCTCCATGTTGACGCGCTTGCCGATGTTCTCCTCCATCCACATGCGCGCTCCACCGGCACCGCAGCAGAAGCCCTTCTCACGACAGCGACCCATCTCGACCTGGGTGACCCCGGGGATGGCGTCGAGCACCGTGCGGGGCTCGTCGAAGACCCGGTTGTGGCGGCCCAGGTAGCAGGGGTCGTGGTAGGTGACGGTGCCCTTGTAGCCACCACCGGGAGCGAGCTTGCCCTCGGTGACGAGGTGGGCCAGGAGCTCGGCGTGGTGGATCACCTCGAACTCGCCACCGAGAGCCGAGTACTCGTTCTTAATGGTGTTGAAGCAGTGGGGGCACGTGGCGACGATCTTGGTGACCTTCGCCTCGTGCAGCGTCTCGATGTTGGCCTTGGCAACCTCTTGGAAGAGGTACTCGTTGCCGAAGCGACGAGCGGGGTCACCGGTGCAGGACTCCTTGGGACCGAGGATGCCGAAGGTGACCCCGGCGCGCTTGAGCATGCGCGCCGTCGACTGCGCCTGCTTCTTGCCGCGGTCGTCGAGCGCTCCGGCGCATCCGACCCAGTAGAGGTACTCAATGTCATCGGGGATCTCGCCAGAGATGATCGGGACGTCGAAGTCGAGGGCATCGAGCCACTCGGTCCGCTTGGCACCGCCGAGGCCCCAGGGGTCGCCCTGGTTCTCGATGTTGCGGAGGAAGAGGTTCGCCTCCTGGGGGAAGCGGGACTCCATGAGGACCTCGTAGCGGCGCATGTCGACGATGGCGTCGACGTGCTCGATGTCGACCGGGCACTCCTCGACGCAGGCTCCGCACGTCGTGCAGCTCCACAGGACGTCGGGGTCGATCACTGAGGGGACCAGCGTCTCGACCTCGGCGGCCTCCTCGGAGCCCGCCGAGAGCAGCCGGTCGGCCGAGGCGAACATGTTGTCGCGCAGGCCCATGATCAGGAGCTTGGGGCTCAGCGGCTTGTCGGTGTTCCACGCCGGGCAGACCGACTGGCAGCGGCCGCACTCGGTGCACGTGGCGAAGTCGAGCATCTGCTTCCAGGTGAAATCCTCGATCTTGCCGACGCCGAAGACGGTGTCCTCGGTGACGTTCTCCATGTCCATGTCGGGGGTCTTGTCCAGCCCGCCGAGCGCCCGTGGCCGACGAGAGGTGCCGACGTTGACCGGGGCCAGGAAGATGTGGAGGTGCTTCGAGTACGAGACGAAGACCATGAAGCCGGCGATCACGGCCACGTTGGCGATCAGGAAGACCGTCTCAAGCACGCTGTTGACCCCGGTGCCCAGTGGGTGGAGGACCTTGGCCACCCCCATCGAGGCGAACGCCCACCAGTCGTCCTGGAACGGGAAGTGCCCGGTGTTCTGCTGAGCGGCCCGGTAGAGGAGCAGGGTGATGATGACGAGCGAGATCAGGGCGAGGACGAGCCACGCGGCACCGGTGTGGGAGCCGTAGAAGCGGCTCGAGCGCTGCTTGCGCTGCGGGGAGTTCTTGATCCGGATGACGGTGAAGACACAGAGCGACACCAGGACGGCGACGGCGAAGAAGTCCTCGATGAAGCCGATCGCCGACGAGTGGCCGATGAGGGGGATCGCGAAGTCACGGTTGAACAGGGCGCCGTAGGCCTCGATGATCGTGAGCAGGAGGATCGTGAAGCCCCACATCGTGAAGAAGTGGGCCAGGCCGGGGACCGTCCACTGGAGGAGCTTCTTCTGACCGGCCACCTCGATGACCTCGGCCTCGGCGGCCTTCGAGAAGCCCTGGAACGGCCGCTTGGCGGGCGCTCCGCTCCGGATGAGCGTGCTCAGCCAGTAGAACCGACGTCCCGCGATGGCGAAACAGACAAGGGAGATTCCGAGTCCGAGGATGATCCGAACAGCCACTGGTGCTCCTTATTCCTGAAATACGACGGCGAACGTTCTAGCGGTTACTTGGGCGAGCGGAAGTTGTCGGCGTAGCGGCTCGGGGTCGGGCCCCGCTGTCCGCGGTACTTCGATCCGAGACCAGCGGCGCCATAGGGCCGATCGGCGGCCGTGGTCATCTGGAAGAAGCTGATCTGGCCGATCTTCATGCCCGGGTAGATGGTGATGGGCAGATTCGCCACGTTGGAGAGCTCGAGCGTGAGGTGCCCGTCCCAGCCGGCATCGACGAATCCGGCCGTCGAGTGGATCAGCAGGCCGAGACGGCCGAGAGAGGACTTGCCCTCGAGGCGGGCGACGAGGTCGTCGGGCAGGGCGACTCGCTCGGCTGTCGAGCCGAGGACGAACTCCCCGGGGTGGAGGATGAAGGGTGCGTCCTGGCCGACGTCGATGAGCTCGGTGAGCTCCTCTTGGTCGTCACGGACGTCGATGACCCGCGCTGTGTGGTTCCGGAAGACCCGGAAGTACCTATCCACGTGAAGATCGACCGACGACGGTTGGACGCAGTCGTCGCCTAGGGGC
>JADGOD010000088.1 GCA_017883125.1 Acidimicrobiales bacterium | reverse complement strand
GGAACTGCACGGCCAGCTTGAGTGCAACCTCCACGGACACCGACCCGGAGTCGGCGAAGAAGACGTGCTGGAGCGGCTGAGGGGTGAGACGAACGAGCTCCTCGGCGAGGCTGACCGCCGGCTCATGGGTCAGCCCACCGAACATGACGTGGCTGAATCGTGCCACCTGGGCCTTGATCGCCTCATCGAGGACCGGGTTGCGGTAACCGTGGATCACGCTCCACCACGAGCTCATCGCATCGAGGGCTTCGTAGCGATCACCTTCCGCTGACTCCAGCTCGAGCATCATGCCGCCAGCGGCCCGCACCGCATAGGGCGGCGTCCCCGCCAGAGAAGCGTACGGGTGCCATACGAGGCCGCGATCTCGCAGCACCAGCGAGGAAGGACTATTCATCAGGCACGACGGCTCAGGTGTTGGCGGCTACCGCAGAACCAGCGCCACGCCGTCGGATGACAACTCGACCAGCGGTCTCGACGTCCAGATCGGGCTCCGAAGGCTCCTCGTCATGACCCAAGACGCGGAAGCCGGCGTCGGCAATCATCTGGAGATCCGCCTTCGCCTCTTGGCCTTCGCTGGTGAGGTAGTCGCCCAAGAAGAGCGAGTTCACGATGTTCAGGGCAAGCGACTGCAGGGAACGTAGGTGCAGTTCCCTGCCACCGGCCATTCGAATCTCCGCCCCGGGGCACGCGAAGCGCACCATGGCCAGGATCCGGAGGCACTGAGCAGGGGTCAGCAGCCAGGTCCCTTCCAAGGGCGTCCCCTCGAAGGGCATCAGGAAGTTCACGGGGATCGAGTCGCTGCCGAGCTCGCGGAGGGCGAACACGGCTTCGACGAGCTCTTCGTCCGTCTCCCCCATGCCCACGATCAGTCCCGAGCATGCGGACAAGCCCGAGCACTTCGCCTGCTCGACGGTTCGCACTCGGTCCTCGTACTCGTGCGTCGTGCAGATCTCCGCGTACTTCGATTCGCTTGTGTTGATGTTGTGGTTGTACGCGTCAACCCCGGCCGACTTCAGCTTCTCGGCCTGGCCGTCTTGGAGGATCCCCAAGCAGGCGCACACTTCCACCTCGGGATGGTCCCGCTTCAATCGGCCGACGATGTCGTTCACCCGATCGAGATCCCGGTCCTTGGGGCCCCTCCCGCTCGCGACGAGACACACGCGCGATGCGCCCGCCTTGATGCCGAGGGCCGCCTGTCCGACCGCTTCGTCAGCGTCGAGCCAGGTGTACTTGAGGATCTCCGCCGTCGAGCCAATCCTCTGGGAGCAGTAAGAGCAGTCCTCCGGGCACTTGCCCGACTTCAGGTTCACCAAGTAGTTCACCTTGACCGTGTTCCCGAAGTGCTTGCGTCGCAGTCGTGCAGCCGCCGCGACAAGATCCAGGAGGTCATCATCACTAGAACGCAAGATCGTCAAGGCATCGCCTTGACCGAGGGTTCCACCATCCAACTGGGAGTCGGCCATCTCGGAGAAGCTATTGGACACTCTTCGATCCTCCTCGGAGTGGACGTTGGACCACGCAGCATACTAGCGGCACGTCAAGAGAGAACAGGATGGCCTCGGGGCCAGCATGTTCGGCGCTGACGCCTCGGGAGAGGACATCGTCGACGGTGGTCTCTCGGGCTTGAGCGGACGTGCGCTCAGAGCATGGCGGAGCTTGGCAGCAACTCGGAAATGGGGATCTGGGGTCCCAGGGCATCAGACGAGAGCCCGGCCGGTCTGAAGGTCCTTGGCGCCTGACGACCGGAGAGCCCCGCTCCATTCTCTGGGACTCCGGCACCATGTTCACGTATCGCTGCTCCACCGGTGGGCGTCAACGGTGATTCGCGACTCGGCCTGGGTACGCTGGTCGTCGTGCCAGACAACCGCCTCGCCGGCGAGACCAGCCCGTACCTCCTCCAGCACGCGTCGAATCCGGTCGACTGGTATCCATGGGGACCCGAGGCGCTCGGAAGGGCAGCGTCCGAGGACAGGCCCCTCTTCATCTCCATCGGCTACTCCGCCTGCCACTGGTGCCACGTCATGGCCCACGAGAGCTTCGAGGACCCGGAGATCGCAGCTCTGATCAACCGGTCGTTCGTCGCCATCAAGATCGACCGTGAGGAGCGTCCTGACCTCGACCAGCTCTACATGACCGCCACCCAGGCCGCCACCGGGCACGGAGGGTGGCCCATGACGGTCTTCGCCACCCCTGACGGCAGGCCGTTCTTCGCCGGCACCTACTTCCCACCCCTCGACCGCCAGGGCCACCCCGGGTTCCCCCGCGTCCTGCTCGCTCTCGAGGACGCTTGGACGACCAAGCGGTCCGAGGTCGAGACCCAGGCCGACGAGCTGACCAAGGCGGTGGAGACCGAGGCCCGCTTCGTCGATGCGCTGGCCGCCGAGGCGACCGTCGGCGACGTGACCTTCGAGGCCGCGCTCGATCGGCTCATGGGCTCTCTCGCAGAGCGGTTCGACCACGAGGCGGGCGGATTCGGTCCGGCACCGAAGTTCCCGAGGCCCAGCTACATCGAAGCGTGCCTGGTGCACCACGCTCGGACCGGAGATCTCTCCTCGCTCGCCATGGCCACCACCACCCTCGACGCCATGGCCGCGGGAGGGATCTACGACCACCTCGCCGGTGGCTTCGCCCGATACTCGGTCGATGGCCAGTGGCTCGTGCCCCACTTCGAGAAGATGCTCACCGACCAGGCGCTGCTGGCTCGCGTCTACCTCCACGCCTACCAGGTCACCGGCAACGCCGACTACGCCCAGGTCGTCACCGAGACCCTCGACTTCGTCACCGCCGAGCTCGGCGCCTCCCACGGGGGCCTCGCGTCATCGATCGACGCTGACGCCGGAGGGCGGGAGGGAAGCCACGCCGTCTTCAGCCGCGACGAGGTCACCGATGCCCTCGCCGGCATCGCCGGCGCCCTGAGCCCCGAAGAGGCGTGGGACCTCTACAGCGTCACCCAGGAGGGGACGTTCGAAGGAGGGGCGAGCGTGCTGGCTCGGGGGCGGGGAGCGACCCTCCGACGCACGGCGGCCGAAGAGGCGACTCGCTCGGCGCTGCTCGGCGCACGGCGAGCCCGAGTCGCTCCCGGGATCGACGACAAGGTCCTCGTCGAGTGGAACGCCATGGCTGCCTCGGTGCTCGCCGAGGCGTCGGCGGCGCTCGGCGTCGAGCGGTGGGGGTCTCTGGCCACCGAGCTCGTCACCCTCCTCGACGAGGGGTTCCGCAACGAGCAGGGACGCCTCCTGCGGACCGGCCGAGCGGGCGTCACCGCCCACCTCGGCTTCCTCGGGGACCACGCGTGGCTCCTCGAGGCGATGACCCGCATCTACGAGCTCGGCGGTGACGGACTGATGCTCGAGCGGGCCTCGGCGGTGGCCAGTGAGATGATCGATCTCTTCTTCGACGGTGAGCCGCCCACCCGGTCGGCCCCCGAGCAGGGCGGCGGGTTCTTCACGACCGGACGTGACGCCGAGGCCCTGCTGGTCCGAGCCAAGGACCTCTTCGACAACGCTCTCCCCTCGGCGACCTCGGTCGCCGTCGTCGCTCTGGCCCGGCTCGCCGCGCTCACCGGCGACGGCGACAGCTTCGCTGTGGCCGAGAGGACCGTCGGGATCGTGGACTCGATGCTCGAGCGGTCCCCCATCGCGGTCCCCGATCTCATCTTGGCCGCCGGGTGGATCCGCGCCGGGCTCGAGATCGCAGCTCCCGGCCCGGGCGGCGACCTCCTTCTCGCCGCCCGGTCGTCCTACGCCCCCTTCACCCTCGTGGTCCATGGGAGCGACGACCGCTGCGCCCTCCTCCACGATCGACAGCCTGGACTCGCCTACCTCTGCCGTCACCGGGTCTGCGAGGCCCCCACCGGCGATCCTGAGGCCCTGGTGGCTCAGCTCGCCCAGGCCGTGAGAACCTAACGAGACCATGGCATCGTCGCGCCGACCACTCCTCTCCTCCAAGAACCCTTCGACCGCTGCGTCGAAGGAGCTCCTGAGGTCCCTCCCCCACCGCGATCGACTCGAGGTTCCCGGCGGCGGGACCCTCTACGTCCTGGTTCTCGGCTGCACCGCCGAAGACACCACCGGCATCGATCTCGCCTCAGGCGCACTCGTCCGACTCCGCGTGCCGTGGCCCGAGGACCACCCTCCCGACCTCGCCGCGTTCGATGTCGTCGAGGCCACAGTGTCGGACAACCCCGAGGACGACGACCTCGCGCAACCCGAATCGGTGACGGTGGCCGGGCTCCCCCGCCAGATCGGGAAGCTACGGGGCCGAGCGGTCCGAAAGATGCTCCAGGGCCTTCAGGCTCCGATCGACGGCCCTCTGCTCGGCTTCCGAGGTCCGTCCGCCCCGTATTGGGAGTTCACCGGTGATCGCCCCTCAGTCGCGCTGATCGTGGCAACCCGGGGGCCACACCTCATGCGTCGACATGAGGACGGCACGACCTGGGTCCGCTTCGGGTGGGAGCGGGACGATGTCTGGCTGACCTGCGCCGATGCGCACGCAGCGCGCTCGCTGGTGGCGGCGCGGCGCGACCAGCTTGCGGGCAAGGAGATGGCGACAGCACTCGGGTTCAAGCCCCACTACCTGCTCACCGCGCTGAGTCGGCCCTACGAGGGCCACTGCTACAAGACCTGCGTGGCGATCCTCCCACGCGGGTAGCTCGCTGATCAGCGGCTGAGCCTGCCCGCTGCCAGATCCTCGGCCATGGCCCATCCGCAGACCACGAGGCGGTGGCTCTGGTCGGGCTCCAGCATCTCGAAGAAGACCTCGACCCCCGCGGGGATCTTGGCCTTCGGTGCGATGACGTCGAGGCCGCCGACCGGCTCGGTGTCCGTCGGCGTGACGATGAAGGTTCGGTCGTCGAGGCCCTTGTCGTTTCCGAACCGCTTGGCGAGGCGTCGGGCCCAAGCACGCTCTTCACCCGAGGGCTTGTGCTCGGGGCGAGGAACGACGTCGATCAGCCCCTGGAAGGCCCGGTAGCCGTCCTGGCTGAGGAGGCGGGTGCCCAGCAGGACATCCTCATCGGGGAAGGCAAGGAGCGCCCGACGGAACTGGTCGGCCAGCAGCGCCTTGAGCGCCTGCTCCGACTTCGAGTTCCGGTCGACCAGCCCGAGACCCACCAAGAGGCTCGGCGTGCCGCCGATCCGCTCAAGGGTCGAGAACGAGTAGCCGCGCAGCTTGTTCCCCTCGCGAGCCGTCGAGACCAGCACCCACTCTTCACGGACCTTTGACAGGTATCCGATGTCGAAGCGGGGCTCTCTCCCGGCGCACAGATCGGCCATTTCCACCAGCTCAGCATCCGAGATGGCGGTCGTATCTTTGGTCACTACCTCCATTGGCATACCGACTAGTCTACGGCTCCTTTGGGGTGCTCCTGTAATCGCCTGTCTAGGCCGCCGATGCCAGGAGGGCGTCAGGGCCGAGAAGCCGCCGAAGTTCACCGATCACCCTGTCGGCCTCCACGTTGAACTCAGGCGGGAGTTTGATGACCTTCTGGCCCACATGGAGGAGGACCGGAGAGTCGCCCGGGTGGTCCTGGAGAAGGCTCTTGAGCTCGGCGACCGTCGTGTCGGTCAGGGCGGTGAGGGGGAGCTGGATGCGGACCTCTTGGTTTCGACGTGAGACCAGATGGGGTCGGCTGATCTCCATCGCGGTGATCTTCGGGGCGTCATCACGGGTGTCGACCCGGCCTCGGATCACGACGATGGCGTCGTTCTCGAGGAGAGCTCCGAGCTTGGCCATGGTCTTGGGGAAGACGAAGACGTCCATCGAGCTCTGGAGGTCTTCAAGCGTGAAGCGGGCCATCAGCTCGCCTTTCTTGGTGTAGTTGGTCCGCAGGTCGGTGATGACCCCCCCGACCGATCGCATCGCCGACTCCGGGCCACCGGGTGCCTCGGCCATCTCCTTGAGCTCGACGATGGTGGTGTCGGTGTGGCGGCCGAGCGCCCTCTCGAGCCCCATCAACGGGTGATCGGAGACGTAGAGGCCCAGCATCTCCTTCTCGAACGCCAGGCGAGGGGCCTTCTCGAACTCCGTCGAGGGGATCGGGACCATGGTCCCCTCCCACTGAGCCTCTTTGTCGCCGTTGTCCTCGGCCACCGCAGCGAAGAGCGTGGAGATGCCCACGTCGTGCTCCCGACGACGCTCCAGCGTCCTCTCGATGATCTCGTCAGCCACCAGGGCCAGGCCCTGCCGGGGGTGTCCGAGCGAATCGAAGCCTCCCGCCTTGATCAACGACTCGATCGTCCGCTTGTTCAGGACCACCGAGTCGACCCGGCGGCAGAAGTCGTAGAAGTCGACGAACGGTCCGTTGGCGGTCCGCTCCACCACGATCCGCTCGACGAGGCCCTCCCCGACGTTGCGCACGGCGGCGAGGCCGAAGGCGATCCCCGGCGCGCTCCCCTCGTCCCGGCGTGGCGTGAACTCGCCCAGCGACCTGTTCACGTCAGGGACCAGCACCTCGATGCCCATCGAGCGGCACTCTCCGAGGTAGACCGCGGTCTTGTCCTTGTCGTCCTTCACGCTGGTCAGGAGACCGGCCATGTACTCGACCGGGAAGTGAACCTTGAGCCAGGCGGTCTGGTACGAGACCAGCCCGTAGCCGTAGGAGTGACTCTTGTTGAAGGCGTAGTCGGCGAACGGCTCGATGACGTCGAACAGCTTGGTCCCGAGCTTGTCGCCGTAGCCAGTGGTCACGCAGCCCGCCACGAACTTCTCTCGCTCCGCAGCGATGAGCTCGCGGATCTTCTTCCCGCATGCCTTGCGAAGGTTGTCCGCCTCCTCGAGCGAGTATCCGGCGAACTTCTGAGCCACTCGCATGACCGACTCCTGGTAGATCATCAGCCCTTGGGTATCGGCGAGCAGCGGCTCGAGATCGGGGTGCTCGTAGGTGATCGCCTTGCGCCCGTTCTTCCGATCGGCGTAGTCGTTGTGCATGTTGGCCGCCATCGGGCCTGGCCGGTAGAGCGCGACGAGAGCAGCGACGTCATCGAAGCTGGTCGGGGCCAGCGAGCGCATGAGCGCGCGCATGGGCTGACCTTCAAGCTGGAAGACGCCGATCGACTCGCCCCGTCGGAGCATCGCGAAGACCTCGTCGTCGTCCATCGGTAGATGGTCGATGTCCGGCCGGATCCCGGTGTTCGCCTCGACGAGATCCAAGCACCGCTCGATCACTGAGAGGTTCCGAAGGCCCAGGAAGTCCATCTTGAGCAGGCCGAGCTCCTCGACGCCGTGCATCTCGAACTGCGTCACGATCGGTGCGTTCTCGATGTCCCCACCGGCATCGGGCTTGCGCTGGATCGGGAGGTACTCGGTGAGCGGGTCCTTGGTGATGACCACCGCCGCCGCGTGGATTCCGTCTCCTCGGCGGAGACCCTCGAGCCCCTTGGCCACATCGATGATGCGGTGGGCGATGTCATCGTTCTCGTAGAGCTCGCGCAGCTCCTGGGCGGCGGTGTAGCCCTCCTCGAAGCCGGGGGTCTTCTCGAGGCACGCCCTGAGCGGGGTGTCTCGGCCCATGAGGAGCGGCGGCATCGCCTTGGCCAGGCGGTCGCCATCGTTGTAGCCGTACCCCAGGACGCGCGCTGCGTCCCGCACGGCGGCCCGAGCCTTGATCGTCGAGAACGTGATGATCTGAGCGACGTGATCGGAGCCGTAGCGATCGGCGGCGTACTTGATCATGTCGCCGCGGTAGCGCTCGTCGAAGTCCATGTCGATGTCGGGCATCTGCTTGCGGCCCGGGTTGAGGAACCGCTCGAAGAGCAGGTCATAGCGGATCGGGTCGAGATCGACGATCCCGAGGCAGTAGGCGATGCAGGAGCCGGCGGCAGAGCCACGACCAGGCCCCACCCGGATCTTCGACTCCCTGGCGTAGCGGATCAGGTCCCAGACGACCAGGAAGTACGCGGAGAAGCCCATGTCGGCGATCACGGTGAGCTCGAAGTCGATGCGCTCTTGAACCTCGTCGTCGAGACGGTCGCCGTACCGCTCCCTGGCCCCTTCCATGGTGAGCGAGCGCAGGTACTTCCCGGCCCGCTCGTCGTAGGTGGCTCCGGTGATCTCGTCGGGGACCGGGAACTCGGGAAGGCTCGGCATCCCGAGCTCGAGCTCGACATGGGCGCGCTCGGCGATCAGGAGCGTCGAATCGCACGCTGTCTCGACCTCCTTGAAGAGATAGCGCATCTCGGCGGCCGACTTGAGGTAGTGCTCGGTGCCCTCGAAGCGGAAGCGGTTGACGTCCGAGAGCATCGCCTGGGTCTGCACGCACAGGAGGGCGTCGTGGGCTTCTGCATCGTGGCGGTGGGTGTAGTGGCTGTCGTTGGTGGCCAGGAGCGGAGCGCCGATCTTCGCCGCGATCTCGATCAGCTTCGGATTGGTCGATCGCTGGTCGGCCAAGCCGTGATCCTGGAGCTCGACGAAGAGGCTGTCCTTGCCGAAGATGTCCTGGAGCCGGGCCGCCCGCTGGAGTGCGGCGGCATCGTCGCCGGCGAGAAGCGCCTGGAGGACGACCCCGCCGAGGCATCCGGTCGTGGCGATGAGCCCCTCGTGGTGCTTTTCGAGCAGCTCCCAGTCGACACGGGGCTTGTAGTAGTAGCCCTCGAGATACGCCGCCGACGAGAGCTTCAGGAGGTTCTTGTACCCCTGTGTCGTCTCGGCCAAGAGGGTCAGGTGGTAGTAGAGCTTGTTGCCGCCGTCGGTGTCTCCACCGCCGTCGTCGACCTTGCCTCGGCGGACGGGGCGCTCGTGGCGGGACTCGGCGGCCATGTAGGCCTCGGTCCCGATGACCGGGTTGATCCCGGCTTCGCGGCAGGCCTTGTAGAAGTCAAGGACCCCATACATGTTCCCGTGGTCGGTGATCCCGAGCGCCGGCTGACCGTCTTCGGCGGCGGCCTTGACCAGGTCGCCGATACGCGCTGCACCATCGAGCATCGAGTACTCGGTGTGGGTATGGAGATGCGTAAAAGACTTCGACAACGCCCGGACCTTCCTCCACAGGACCGACGGACCAGCGGCTTCACTTGAAAACTACAACAGTGTGATCCTGAAGATAGCGCGAACTTGGCAGCTCCGGAGGGCGCCTAGAGGTACGTGCCAGGACGCATGGGGCTTCCACCCTGGCCCTCAGGGAGTTCTTGGCTCCGCATCTGGTCGAGCTGCGCCCGAGCAGCCATCTGCTGGGCCATGATCGCCGCCTGGATGCCGTGGAACAGCCCTTCGAGCCATCCGACCAGCTGGGCCTGGGCGACCCGCAGCTCTGAGTTCGAGGGGGTCTCGGCCTCGAACGGCGGAGCCATCCGGGCGAGCTCCTCGCGAAGGTCCGGCGAGAGCCCGCTCGAGAGCTCCGAGAGGGACGTCTCGTAGATCTCCTTCAGCCGCATGCGCCCCGCCTCGTCGAGGGGTGCTGCCCGGACCTCGTCGAGCAGCTGCTTGACCATGGTGCCGATTCGCATGACCTTGGCCGGCTCATCCACCGACTCCGATATGGCTTCGGTCGCTTCCGAACTGCCATCGGCGGGTGGTGAGAGCACCTCATCAGCTTGGAGGAGCTCTGCGGGGGTCTTCTCTGAGAGTTCGTCGTTAGGCGTCACACCATTGATGATGCCACCTCAACGGACCCAGGCCTACCCGACGATCAGCGGCACCCACATCTCGGCCGCAGTCAGCGAGCCGTGCCGGCCCTTCATGCGGACTTCCAGCGGCTCGGCCGGGTCCGGGACGAAGGCGTCCACGAAGGGAACGACGGCCACATCACCGAGGCGATCGATCAGATCATCTGCAACCTCGCCGAGCCACCCCGAGTCGAGCACCTGCCGCCGGGTGAGGACCCAGCAGCTCTCGTGGAGCTCCTCGGCGACCCGGCCCGACAGGTCGGAGGCAGAGCCGGGGAAGGCATGGAGCCAGCGGAAGCGGCCCTCGCCGCTCATCTTCTCCACCAGGGCCAGCGTCGATCCCGAGATCGAGACCTGGGCGGAGCCGACGTCGACCTGGCCATGGTCAGCGGTGACGACGACGGCGACGTCACTCGGGAGCTCGGCTCGCAACGTCGTGACCAGGGCGTCGGCCTCTCCCACCGCTGCATCGAACTCAGCGGCGAGACCCGTGGCG
>JADGOD010000087.1 GCA_017883125.1 Acidimicrobiales bacterium | reverse complement strand
TCGGATCCGGAGACTGCTTCCACGACTCAAGGAGGTTCGCCTGGTGCTCGTCGACCCCCGGCGCCGGTCGACCGATCTGGGCAGGGGTCTTGTCCATCTTGACCAGCGCTCCTGGCTGGAGGACCGGGCCGGTGCCGGGCTGATCGATTGTGGTCACGAAGCCGTCGTGGACGAGCTGGGGGTGAGCCAGCACCTCTGGCCCGCTTAGGAATCGCTCGGCGAAGACGTCGGGGTTCCTGTCGAACACCTCCTGCCACTCGGCGAGCGTCCGCTCGCCGGCCGCGGTCAGCATCCGCTCCCAGAGCTCGTTGTTCTTCTCGGACGAATCGAAGATCGGGATGCCCTGCCACTCCGGATCGGTGAACATCCAGTCGAGACCGAGCTCCTTCATGAACGCCACGTAGAGATGCGCGGCGACCTGAGCGAACTGGAGGTAGTAGCCGTCCTTGGTCCCCGCGATGAGCAGCATGAAGGTCAACGGGCTCTGCGGGATCCCGTTCTCATCGTACGAATCCGCGCTCGGATAGGCATCGGGCCAGCGCCTGTTGATGAGATGGATGAACCACGCCCACGTGTCGAGCGCTGCGAAGGCTTGGACCAGGTTGGTCTCGAGCCACTGGCCCTTTCCGCTGATCTCCCGCTCATAGAGAGCTGCGAGCACGCCTTCGAGCAGGATCTGTGAGCCCGAGAACGAACACCATGGCACCGAGACGAATGGAGGGTGCTCGTAGGGCGTCATCCCCTCGAACTGGTTCAACAGGCCAAGCTTCGCCATCACGAGAGCCTCGTAGCCCGGAGCGTCCTTGTACGGACCGTACCGACCCCACGCCGAGATCGTTCCGTGGATGAGCCGGGGGTTGCGGGCCTGCAGGGTCTCCGGGCCGAGGCCCCACGCCTCCATCTGTTCTGGGCGGAAGGTCTCCACCAGAACGTCAGCGCTCTCGATCAGCGCAAGGAACTCGTCGTGCGTCGAGGGATCGTGGAGATCGAGGACCATCGACTGCTTCCCGCGCCCCCAGAACGGGAACCCGTTGGCCTTCCGAAGTCTGCTTCCGCCAGGAGGCTCGAGCCACAGGACCTCGGCCCCGAAGTCGGCCATGGTCTGGGTCGCTTGGGCCCCCACCCTCGTCCACGAGAGATCAATGACCTTGATGCCTTCGAGCACCTGCATCCACGTTCCCCTTGCACTCCGCAGCACGATCCCGCACCTGACTTGCCGTAGCGTACAAAATACGGGCAGGATCACAATTACGCAACGCAGATTTTCAAACCGCCTGGACCAAGGATCGATGACGATGAGCGCCACAACTCCGATCGAGAACTCTCCCGTCGAGGGCGCTCTAGTTGAGGCACGCCGCGGCCCGGGTCGACCTCGCCGATACGACCACGATGTCGAAGAGCAGATCATCCTCGACGCCGGACTCCGCGTGATGCGTCACAACGGCTACGCCGTCGCGTCGGTCGCCGACATCCTCCACGAGGCCGACGTCTCCAGCCGGGCGTTCTACCGCCACTTCCCTTCCAAAGACGCCCTGCTCCTCGCCCTCTTCCGCCGTGACTCGACGAGAGTCGTCGCCCAGCTCGAGAAGGCCGTCGAATCGGCTCCCTCACCATCCGACGCTGTCTTCGCCTGGCTCGACGGCTACCTCGATCTGTTCTACGACCCTCGACGAGCAGCCCGAGCGGCGGTGATGAACTCGGAGGGAGCCCGGCGCGCCGATGGCTACGCCGAGGAGCTCAAGGACATCCAGTTCCGCCTGACGCGTCCGCTGGCCGATTCCATCCGACGGGGGGTCGAGAGCGGCGAGCTCACCTCTCCCGACCCCGAGTTCGATGCCGCCGCCATCCTCTCCCTCGTCGGGGCGGCGGCCGGATCGCGAGATTCCTCGCCAACGACAAACGACCGGGACGAAGCCCGGTCGTTTGTCTTGCGCTTCGTCGCTCCGGCGATCGGTCTCGCCGAGCGGTCCTCGTAGCTCTGGACTAGACCTCTGACTCAGGAGCCGCCAGGACGTGCGGGAAGAGCTCCTCGAACGCGCCCACCGTCATCCGCCGGCGGTCAGCTTCGGAGATGTCGTCGAAGAGCTCGTGGAGAACCTTCTGAGAGTGCCCGAAGGTCCCCTCGAGGTGCGGGTAGTCGCTCCCCCACAGCACGTTCTTCCAGCCCATCGCCGTCATGGCCGGAACGGCGGAGCGGTCGTGCTGGAACGAGGCGTAGACGCTCTCGTAGAGATACTCGCTCGGCAGTCTGTTGAGCTTCGGCTTCACCATCGAGCCGTGCTGGCGGTAGGCCTCATCGAGCCGGTCGGCCACGAAGGGACCCCATGTGGCTCCTCCCTCGGAGACGAGCACCTTGATCGTCGGGTGACGATCGAAGACGCCGGATGCGATCATCTTCGAGACGGCGCGCTGGCCACCGTAGGTCGTCTCCATATAGTTGAGGATCGCCCCCCCGGGCCCGCGCAGGTAGCGGCCGGCGAACGAGTCGCCGGCGAAGGGCTCGGTCCCGATGTGGAACGCCAGGACCATCCCGGTCTCGGACAAGGCCTCCCAGACCGGCTCCCACGAGGGGTAGTTCCAGTCATCCTTGGCCGGAGGCACGACCGAGAAGAACCCGGCCTTGAAGCCCAAGGCCGACGCACGACGGATCTCAGCCACAGCGTCATCGACGTCGAGCAGGGGGATCGTCGCCGTGCAGACATAGCGCAGCGAAGACTGCTGGTAGGTGATCGACCAGTCGTTGATGGCGCTGGCGCCGGCGGCGAGGAGCGCAGGGTCCTCGATCGACGACGTCCAGATCCCGATGGAGGGGTAGACGACCTCGGCCCAGATCCCCTCTTGATCAAGGTCTTTCAGGCGGAGCACAGGGTCGTTGGCGCCCGGGGCCCGATCCGTCACCGACTTGCCGTTCTCGTCAACCAAGAGGGTCGCGCTCGGCATCGACCGGACGAACTCCTTGCCATCGACGTAGAGCGTCTCGTGACGTCCGTCCTCGTGCTTCACGCTGCGCGGCATGCGTGCCGCCAGGTCAGCCGGAAGGCTGGTCTCGAACAGGTCGTCAGGCTCGACGAGGTGTGAGTCTCCTGAGTTTGCCCAGATCTTTCCCATGGTCTTCTCCCCTGTCTCTCTGATTCTGGCGACTACGACGTCACGGGCCGGAAACGCGGCACGGACATTCCTGGGTTCACGTGCTCCCAGACGATCTCGACCTTGTCACCGATCTTCACCGCGTCCACGTCGACGTCGACGATGTTGCAGATCATGCGGGCCCCTGCCCCTTGGGTGCCGTCGAGCTCGATGATCCCCGCCGCATACGGGACCGCAGGCATCAACATCGGGGAGAGCGGGTGGCGAACCACGGTGAAGGAGTAGATCGTCCCGGTGCCCGGGAGCTCGACCCATTCGATGTCGCGATGCTGGCAGTTGAAGCAGAAGGGCTTCGGAGGGAGCCGGAACGTCCCACAGTTGGTGCACTTCGTTGCCACGAGGCGCCCCTCAGCTGCGGCATCCCAGAACGGCTTGGTCGAGTCGTCGGCGAACGATTCGGTCATGATCGACGGGAACACGCCTTGGGTGCCTTCGGGCCTGGTTGTCATTTCGTTGCTCATGGAAGTGGTCGCTTTCGTTCGATCGTTACCGGTGGAGGAGGGTTCCGCTGACGGGCAAGGATGCCGGACCGCCCGTGACGAGGGCGATCTCTGCACCCTCGACCTGGTTGACGGCCACCCCTCGCAGCTGCTCGACGGCCTCGCGGACGTGGGTCATGCCGATGATGTAGGCCTCCGAGAGGTTCCCGCCATGGGTGTTCACCGGGATCTTCCCCGTCCCGTATCGGATGTTGCCCTCGGCGACGAAGGGTCCCCCTTCGCCGATGGGACAGAACCCGTAGTCCTCGAGCTGCATGATCACCAACGGAGTGAAGTGGTCGTAGAGCAGGGCCACGTCGACGTCGTCTGGCGTCACGCCGGCCATCTCGTAGAGCCGCTTGGCGACCGGCCGGTGACCAGAAGAGGCGAACTCGTCATCGTTGGCCTGGAAGTACTTGAAGATCCCAGGTCCCCAGGAACCGGTTCCTCCGT
The DNA here is from genome assembly GCA_017883125.1 of Acidimicrobiales bacterium. Lineage (GTDB taxonomy): Bacteria > Actinomycetota > Acidimicrobiia > Acidimicrobiales > RAAP-2 > CAIUMH01. The sequence continues at coordinate 2,136 of JADGOD010000087.1, read as the reverse complement.
GAGCCGACGCCAAGATGTGCACCGGTGGCTGACGAAGGTCCTTGGCCCGATCCGCCGAGACCGTGATCACGGCCACGGCTCCATCGGTCTCCTGGGTGTAGTCGAGGAGGCAGAGGGGGTCGGAGATCATTCGTGCGTTGAAGTAGTCATCGAGCGTCATCGGGTCGGTGCGCAACGCCGTCTCCGGACGCTTGCGGGCGTTCTCACGCTGGGACATCGCCACCTCGGCGAAGTGCTCACGCTTGGTGCCGTAGAGGTACATGTGGCGCTGGGCGAGGACCGAGAAGCTGTGGCCCGGAGAAAGAAGCCCGGCGTTGGCGGTGAACGCTGCGCTGGGAGGTACGCCTCCGCCGCCATAGGGGCTCGCGCTCTCCGACATCGTGGCGTACGCCAGTACCCCTCCGACTTCCGATCCACCGAGTCGCTTGTTCAGCTGCTGGAGCGTCATCAGGGTGACGCAGACGTTCGCCATGCCGCCGTGGATCGCAGCGGCAGCGAGGCCGAGGGCTCCGGCGCACCCACCACCACCGGATGTCAGCGAGGCCGCAAAGCGGACCTCGGGGACACCGAGGACTGACGCGACCTCGGCGGGATCGCACGAGTTCGAGTAGATGGCGAACCCGTCCAGATCGTTGACGGTCAGACCGGCGTCCTCGAGGGCCGAGAGGATGGCGGTACACGCCATCGACAGCTCGGTCTCCGGGTACGACTCGCCCCGCTTGAAGTACTTCGTCGCACCGACGCCGACGATAGCTGCTTGGTCCTTGATGCTCACGACCCCCACTTTCTGGATTGGACCTATATGAAATTACTGTTCTCATTTGGTGATGTCAATGCCGCCGGGATCCGGGAAGAGCGATCGGCCCTATGTGAGACTGGCGCGATGAGCACCGAGCGCCTCGAAGTCCAGCGTCTCGTGCGGGCCGAGCCCCATGAGATCTTCCAGATCCTCAGCGATCCGAGGGGGCACGTCCTGATCGACAGCTCGGGTTCGCTGATGAGCTCGGACGGTGAGCCCGTGACGAAGGTGGGTGACCGGTTTGTGGTCCACATGGACCGCGAGGCACTCGATGACTTCCCGATCGGCCTCTACGACGTCACCGTCGAGATCACCACGTTCGATCGGGACAGGGAGATCGCGTGGACGATCCTCGGGAACCTCGACCCGCAGCTGGGCCACGTCTACGGCTACACCCTCGAGCCGGCGGACGGCGGGACGCTCGTCACCTCGTACTACGACTGGGCGACGATCGATCCGATGTGGAAAGAGAGGATCGTCTTCCCGATCATCTCCGAGTCCACCCTCCGCGGCACCCTTGGGATCCTGGCTCGGGTCGTCCAGCAGCCCTAGGAGCACGGTTGTCAGGGGAGGACGGGGAACCGAGGAGCGATCTCGCCGCCGAGGGCAGTGGCTCGTCCGGGGGCGTCACGTCCCCAGGGTGGACCGGCGCTCAGGTCTCGGCCAGAAGGACGAGAGGGCGGTGCCGCACCAGCGCCGGCGATTCAGGTCGGCCTGCACGGCCCAACCTGACCATCTGGCCATCGACCGAACGGTCGAAGCTTCCAGGATTCTTGGAGCGGACGACGGGATTCGAACCCGCGACCCTCACCTTGGCAAGGTGATGCTCTACCACTGAGCCACGTCCGCGTAAGAGCCCACTCTACTCGCTGGCTTCGACCGGGTCACACTTGGGTTGGCGTGCCGCCGATACTCAGGCGGAGGTGGCGGAGCTGGCACCCATCTCGTCGATACTGAGGAGAGCCGCCGCCTCTTCCTCGAGGAGCTCGCACAGCAGCTCGGCGTCTGGGACCTTCCGAGCACAGCCGAGCACGCCGAACTCGATCGTGTCGCAATAGCTCAGGAGCGTCACGTTGAGTCCCTGGTTGAACATCAGCGGCCCGATGGGGGCGACCCTGACAATCCTCTCTCCGGCACACCAGAGCGGGATGGGCGGCCCGGGGACCGACGAGACGATCACGTTGGCGACATGGGGCAGGTGATCGTAGAGCTCGAAGGCACCGAGCACCTTGCCCGCCACGGACGCCACCGCGGGACCGGCAGCTTCTACGATGTCACTCAGGACATCGCTCGTCGGCTCCTCGCTCGCCCTGTGCGCGCCGTTCCGCTCCGCCACC
>JADGOD010000086.1 GCA_017883125.1 Acidimicrobiales bacterium | reverse complement strand
TCCGGTCCCCCCGAGCACGCCACGTCGATCGGGGTCTCCGCGTCCCTCAGCGCCGTGGCGGCGAGGAGCCGCTCGATCAGCTCGGCTCCCTCAGGCTGCGGGATCGTCATGGCGTGACGGCATGGCCGATCCGACGCAGCCAGGCGTCGGGGTCGAGGACCTCGGCCATGGAGGGGAGGCGCTCGGGGCCGTCGAAGAGCGTGGCGACCAGGTCGGGCCCTCCGGCGGTGCGGAGATGGCGGATGAACCGCTCGCCCTCCTCGTACTGGCGCATCTTCGCCTCGAGGCCCAGGAGCTGGTTGAGAAGCCGCGCCGGCGCCCCGGGATGCGCCCGGCGCTGGCGCAGCACGTCGTGGAACCGCGCCGCGTCGGGGACGAGGTCCTGGGCGGCGACGTCCATGACGACCTCGCCGTGACCCTCGAGGACGCTCATCAGCGCGTTGAGCCGGCGCAGGGCGTCGAGCTGGGCCTCGGAGGCCACCAGGCCCACGACGCCCATCTCGGAGAGGGGGCTGCGGCCCTTGGCGATCTCGGACAGGGCCCGGGAGACCCCGTTGGCCACGTCGCCGGGCTTGGAGGCCACCATGGAGAGGACCTCTTCGATGAGGCCGAGGAAGTAGGTGCGCACCCAGGGCGCACCGGTGAACTGGGCCCGATGGGCGCTCTCGTGGAGGGCGAGCCAGAGTCGGAACTGGGAGGGGTCGAAGCCGTGGCGCTGCTCGAGGGCGACGATGTTGGGGCCCACGTAGCTGATGACGTCCTCGTCGAGAGAGGCCTCCTCCCCGACGAGGATGTCGTACTGGCCGAGCACCCGGGACGAGAGCCACGCCAGCACCGCGCCGAGCTCGGCGGCCGATCCGCTCCGGGCCGCCTTCTCGAGGACCTTGGGCATCCCCCGCCGCATCGCCGCCGCCTTGCTGAGCGCCGGGCCCACCATCCTCTCGACCGAGGCGACGTTGGCCGCCACCCACTCGGCTCGGTCGACGACGCGCGCCCGGGGGTCGCTGGGGGGCGTGAGCCGAGCTTCGGCCGAGACGCGCTCCTGGGCGATCCTGGTCAGCTCGGTGAGCTGGGCCTCGAGGGCACCGGGTCGGTACGAGGGGGGAAGTGGCCGTCGTCGGGCCAGCATCCCGCCGATGCGGGATGCGAGCTCCACGTCGAGGAACGGCGTGGACTCCCCGGCGATCTCCGCCGATTCAGTCTCCGTCGGCGTGGCGCTCTTCCTCGTTGATGGACGCCGCCACGCGCTCGATGAGCGACGAGGGCACGCGGTCGTGGCAGCGATCGGCGATGACGTGCCGCAGCTCGGCCTCGAAGTGGGCGGCCGATCCGCACGGCGAGCATCGATCCAGGTGGAGGGCGATCTCCTGGCGCCGCTCGTCGGTCAGCTCTCCGTCGAGGTAGTGGTAGAGCTGGTGGACGGCCTCGTCGCAGTCGACGCCCGAGGCGCCGCCGTCCCCGCACGTGGTGGTGATGTTCTGCTCGGTCACGTGTCGTCCCTCACTTGTTCTTCCCCGCACCGGTGCTCGCCCCGACGAGGCCGCGGGCCTCTGCATAAGGGAGCAACGCTTTTTGGAGCGCTCTTCTTCCCCGATGGATCCGGCTCATCACCGTGCCGATGGGGACCTCGGTGATCCCGGCGATCTCGGCGTAGCTGAACCCCTCGACGTCGGCCAGGTAGACCGCCATGCGGAAGCTGTCCGGGAGCGACTCGAGCGCCTCCTTGACCTCGACGTCGGTGATCGAGGTCAAGACCACATCCTCGGCGCTGCGGCTCATGGTGCCGTCGAGGTCCGCGAGGCGCTTGTAGAGGTAGAGCTCCTCGACGTCCTCGACGTCGGTCTCCTCGACGCGGCGCTGCTTGGCCCGGTAGAGGTTGATGTAGGTGTTGGTCAGGATCCGGTAGAGCCAGGCACGCAGGTTGGTGCCCTCCTCGAAGCCCCCGTAGGCCCGATAGGCCTTGAGGTAGGTCTCTTGGACCAGATCCTCGGCATCGGCGGCATTGCGGGTCATCCGCATCGCCGCCGAGTAGAGCTGGTCCATGAAGACCATGGCCTCGCTCTGGAAATCGGCTTGATCCGCCATGGATCCAACCTAGGGCCTTGGGAGTTGCCGTGGCGACCGCCCGGGCGGCCCGCCCGGAGCCGAGCCGGGCCGATCAGCCTGCTCTCAGCCCCTGGCCTGGCCCCGGGCGATCGCCAGGCGGTCCCGGCGGCGACGGGCCAGCGGCGGTCCGGCAAGGCGGGCCATGAGGTAGAAGCCGAAGCTCAGCGCGGTCACGAAAACCGTCGGGGGGACCGATGTCCCCGAGAGCGAGATCAGGATCCCGCCGTCGGTGGCCACGAGCGCGATCGAGACGGAGATCCCGGTCACCACCAGAGGGGCGGCGGCCAGGCGCTGGGACGCCGCCGCCGGTGTGATGGCCAGCGAGAGCACCAGCAACGTGCCGACGATCTGGGCCGCCTCGGTCACGGTCACCGCCAGCAGGACGAGGAAGACGATCCCCAGCAGCCGGGTCGGGACCCCACGTGCCCGGGCCAGGTCAGGGTCGACCGAGGCGAACAGGAGCGGCCGGTAGATCGTGGCCATCGAGACCAGGACCACGGCGGCGAGGCCCACGAGGAGGAGGAGCGAGCCGTTCGAGACGCCGAAGATGTTCCCGAAGAGGATGTTCGTCGCCGCCGTGGCGAAGCCGTGATACCTGCTCAGCAGGAAGACCCCGAGCCCGAGCCCGGCGGCGAGCACGACCCCGATGGCCGAGTCCCGCTCGCGGGGCCGCTCGCCGAGGACCCCGATGAGCCCGGCGACCACGACCGAGCCGATGAGCGCTCCGGCCACGGGGTTGTCGGCGATCACCAGGCCGGCAGCCGCTCCGGTGAAGGAGAGCTCGGCCGCCCCGTGGACGGCGAACGCCATCTGCCGGGCGATCACGAACGGGCCGATGACCCCGCAGATGATGGCGATCAGCGTCCCGGCGATGAGCGCGTGCTGGGCGAAGGGGAGCTGGAGGTAGTCGCTCAGTCCCACGGGCGCTCCTCGTTGTGGTGGTCGTGATGGTGGCCGAGCAGGTCGCTGGCCGACTCGTCCCCCGAGACCACCAGGATCCGTCCCCCGACCTCGACCACCTCGACCGGCGCGCCGTAGAGCTCGGTGAGCCGCTCGGTGGTCAGGACCTCGTCGGGGGTGCCGATCGCCGCGCGCCCGTCGACGAGGTAGAGGACCTTGTCGACGAAGGGGAGGATCGGGTTGATCTCGTGGGTCACGAAGAGCACGGCGGCGTTCTGCTCCCGGCGGTGCTGGTCGATCAGGGCGGTCACCTCGCGCTGGCGACGCGGGTCGAGCGCGAGGAGCGGCTCGTCGCAGAGAAGGACCTCGGGCTCGCCGAGCAGCGCCTGGGCGATGCGGAGCCGCTGCTGCTCGCCACCGGAGAGCAGGCCCACCGGAGCGTCCGCATAGCCCTCGGCCCCCACGGCGGCGATCGCCGCGTTCACCGAGTCGGTGACCGAGCGCCGGGGCCAGGGGATGCCGAGGCGGTGACCGGTGAGCCCGAGCTCGACGAGCTCGCGGCCCCTGATCGGCAGATCACGGTCGAAGTCCCGGTGTTGGGGGATGTAGCCGACGTGGCGGCTGGCCGTCTTCGGTGCGGATCCGGCGATCTCGACCGATCCGGAGAGCGGGGCGAGCAGGCCGAGCAGGACGCGGAGCAGGGTCGTCTTGCCCGAGCCGTTCGGGCCGAGGACGGCGATCATCTCGCCCGGCTCGACGTCGAGGGTCAGCGAGCTGATCACCCGCCGGCTGCCGTAGCCGACGTCGAGGTCGCGAAGCCTGATCACCGGGCCGCTCATGGACCGACCGCCACACCGAGCGCTCGGGCCAGCGCGTCGAGCTGGCGCTCCTGCCAGACGACGTAGCTCGCCGAGCTCGGCTCGACGATCTCGCTCACCCCGACGACAGGGACCCCCGCGCTCTTCGCGTCGTTCACCGCCGCCGTGGTGACCACCGAGGTGGTCTGGACGTTGTTGATCAGGACGTCGACCCGACCACCCCTGAGCAGCGTGTCCATCGCCAGGGTGTCGGCGGCATTCGGCTCGTGCCCCTGCTCGATGCTGGTGGCGAACCCGGCGGGAGAGACCACGTCGAGCCCCGCCTCGGCGAGCAGATAGCCGGCGACGCGCTCGGTCTGGGCCACCGGCGCGCCCGGCCTCTCCGAGCGGATCGCCGACAAGGTGGCGTCGAGCGGGGCGAGCGAGGCGATGAAGGCGGCGAGGTTCTTGGCGAACTCGCCGCGATGGGCGGGATCGGCCGCCGAGAAGGCGTCCACCATGGCCCGGGCCACCGTGCCCACGCGCTCGACCATGTACCAGAGGTGCGGGTTGGCGTCGGTCCCCGAGACCCCGAGGACGT
>JADGOD010000085.1 GCA_017883125.1 Acidimicrobiales bacterium | reverse complement strand
TCATAGAGACGCGTCGCCTCTTCGGCGGTGGCGTAGACGCCCCGGTGCACGTTGGCGTGGGTGGTCTCGTAGTACTCGCTCATCGCCGCCACGACGTCGTGCGGGGGGAGCGAGGATGCGGCGGAGTCGAGGTAGACGATCCGTCGGCCGTGGATCTCTCGGTGCAGGATCGGGAAGTCCTCTCGGATCCTCGCGACGTCCAGGGATGCGGTCATGGCCGCCACCGCTCGTAGCCCTCAGCTTCGATCGTCTCGGCCAGCTCGGGGCCGCCAGACTCGACGACCCGCCCGTCGATCAAGAGGTGGACGTGGTCGGGCGCCAGCTCGGCCAAGAGCTTCTGGTAGTGGGTGACCACGAGGACGCCGAGATCGGGTCGCTGGGCTCGGACGGTCTTGACCCCGTCGGCGACGATGGTCAGGGCGTCGATGTCCAGACCCGAGTCGGTCTCGTCCAAGATGGCCAGCGCCGGTTCGAGGAGTGCCATCTGGAGGATCTCGTTGCGCTTGCGCTCTCCGCCCGAGAAGCCCTCGTTCAAGTGGCGCTCGGCGAATGCAGGGTCCATCCGGAGGCGCTCCATCCACTCACCCATCTCGAGTCGGACCTCGAGCACGCTGAGCTCCTCGAGTCCGCGGCGGGCTTGGACCGCTTGGCGCAGGAACTGGATGACCGAGACGCCCCCGATCGCCTCAGGGTATTGGAAGGCCAGGAACATCCCGGCCTTGGCCCGGACATCGGTGGGCCAGGCGGTGATGTCCTCGCCGTTGAACCGGATCGAGCCCGAGGTGACCTGATAGGCGGGGCTGGCCATGAGCACCGAGGCCAAGGTGGACTTGCCCGCACCGTTCGGCCCCATCAGGGCATGGACCTCGCCGTGGCCGATCGACAGCGAGACGCCCTTCAAGATGGGCTTCCCGTCGGCTTCAGCGTGGAGGTCGACGATTTCGAGCAGGGGAGTTGTCACGGACCAAATATTAGCGTTTTAGTCAGGATTTCGGACCGCCACCCCCTCGAGCCGCTCTGCACCTCGAGGATCCAGCGGATCGGTTGCCGAGACGCCCTCGTCGGGAGCTCGGGCGCCAGAGTGCTTCGCCGCCACGTTCCTGAGGGAGCATGGCGTCGTGTGGAAGGGTTGGGTCCATGTTCATGCTCCGATATGCGATGCGCTCGGCGACCGCCGAGCCCGATGACCGCCAGGCCCTCTACGGAGCGGCCCTCGAGATGTCGGCGTGGGCCGAGAGCCACGGTGCGCTGGCGGTGACGGTGAGCCAGCACCACGGGTCCGATGACGGGTACCTGCCCTCGCCGATCCCGATGGCGGCGGCGATCGCTGCGAAGACGACGTCGATCCCGATCAGCGTCGCCGCGCTCCTCCTCAACTGCTACGAGCCGGTCAAGGTCGCCGAGGACATCGCCGTGGTCGATCTCATTAGCCGCGGGCGGGTCTCCTACGTCATCGGCATCGGCTATCGCCAAGAGGAGTTCGACATGTTCCGGATCGATCGCCGGCACCGGGGCCGGCTCGTCGAGGAGAGGATCGGAATCGTCCGCTCCCTTCTGGCGGGCGAGAGCGTCGAGATCGAGGGGCAGACCGTGGCGATCACGCCGCTGCCGTTCTCTCCGGGAGGACCGATGCTCGCCTACGGCGGAGGGACCGAGGCTGCAGCCCGTCGGGCCGGACGGCTGGGGATGATGTTCATCGCCGAGAGCTTCGACTCCAGCCTCGAGGCGGCCTACCTCGAAGAGGCCGACAAGTCGGGTCACGTCCCGCTCGGGTGCATGTTCCCGACTCCGGACGTCCCGCTGACGCTGTTCGTGGCTGACGATCCGGATCGAGCGTGGACCGAGATCGGGGAGTACATGCTCCGCGACGCGCTGAGCTATGGCCGCTGGAACGCCCATCGGACGGGTACGGCATCGATCTCGTTCGCCCAGACCGTCGAGGAGCTCCGGGCGGAGCACGGCTCCTATCAGGTCGTCCGGCCCGAGGAGGCCAAGGCGATGGTCGCACAGGGGAAGCCCCTGGCCCTCCAGCCGCTCGTCGGGGGCCTGCCGCCCGACCTTGCGTGGCCGTACCTCGAGGCAGCAGCGGCGGCAGCTGGCTCGAGCTGAGCTTGCCTCACGGCTGAGGCCGAGAGCGGGGGATCGGCCTCCGGTCACTCCGGGACCTACCAGCCCCTGGCGACCCACTCCTCGAGACCGGGACGCTCGGCGCCGAGCGTGGTGGTCGTCCCATGGCCAGGGAGCACGAGGGTGTCGTCGCCGAAGGCCCGGAACAGGCGGGTGTCGATCGACTCGATGATCGCGTCGAAGTCTCCGCCGGGGAACCCTGTCGCTCCGGGGCCTCCGGGGAAGAGGGTGTCGCCGGTCAGCAGCACCGGTGTGCCGATGACGGCGAAGCTCATCGAGCCAGGCGTGTGGCCGGGCGTGGCGATGGTCCGGACCTCGAGGCGACCGACCGTGAGGGCGATGTCGTCGTCAAGGGTGAGATCGTAGGAGGGGAGCATGGCTGCATCCTCTGGCGCCACTGCGACCTGGATCCCGGCCTCCCTGAGGGCGGGGACGGCCTGGATGTGGTCATGGTGACCGTGGGTCTCGATGACCGAGGTCACCCCGAGCCTCCGGGAAACCTCGAGAAGGTGATCGTGCTCATCGGCAGCGTCGACCAGGATCGCCTCGCCGGTCTCTCGGCAACGGATCACGTAGACGTTGTTGTCCATCGGGCCCACCACGGTGCGGTGAACCTCGACCCGGCCGTCTTCATAGAGCAGTTCCACGCTGAGCACGCACTCAGACTTCCACATCAGGCGCTCAGGTGGCTGGCAGCGGCAGCGCTCGTCGGAAAGCGGGTGCCTGTAGTAAGAAATGGGTGACCCAAATGCCCTTCAGGGCGCAGGGGGCACGCAGAATCGGATCTCTCATGATCAGACAGATGAAAGGGATTGGCAGATGAACTTCGCCTTCAACGAGGAGCAGGACGAGCTCCGACGGATGGTCAATCGCTTCCTCCAGGAGAAGTCCCCGGAGACCGAAGTTCGCCGCCTCATGGAGACGCCCGAGGGCTACGACCCCGCCGTCTGGTCGCAGATGGCCGAGCAGCTCGGCCTGCAGTCGCTCACCATCCCTGAGGAGTTTGGCGGTTCGGGCTTCAGCTACGTCGAGCTCATCGTCGTCCTCGAGGAGATGGGTGCCGCCCTCCTCTGCGCTCCATACTTCTCAAGCGTCGTGCTCGGTGCCAACTCCCTGCTGACCAGCGGTGATGACGCCGCCAAGGCCGAGCTCCTTCCGGGCATC
>JADGOD010000084.1 GCA_017883125.1 Acidimicrobiales bacterium | reverse complement strand
GTGACGTGCGTCACCAGGATCGAACCCGGCTGCATGTGCGCCAAGGCTCCTTCGTCGAAGAGGACCTCTCGGAGCTGCGCGTCGGAGAACGTGCAGATGATCAGAAGATCGACCGACACGGCGAGCTCGGCGATCGACTCGGCGATCTCCGCACCGGCCGCGGCCAGCTCCTCGGCGACCTCCTGGCGTCTCGCATAGATCGATAGCGGGTGTCCCGCCGCCAGGATCCTCTCGGCCATCGGCCGACCCATCTGTCCAACCCCGATGAAGCCAGTTTGCATCTGGCCACGGTATCAACAAGACCGACCGATCCGACATCCGTCATCCGGGAGGAGTTCGACGCCGTCTTCGAGCGTCTGGCCCAGGCCGGGGCGCCGATGGTCGAGGACAGGGACGCCGCGTGGGCCTCGTTCGCAGGCTGGCGCGTCAACTACGGCCAGGCCCTCCTAGAGCTGGCATCGCTCACCATCGCACCGCCCGCTCCCTAGTCGTCGGATCGATCGCGCACCTCGATCGCCTTCGCCCCGTTCGGGCGGCGCCTGCGCCGCATCTCGACCCGAGATCAGTGGTCCGGCCCCGAGGACGGCTGAGCTACTCGGACTTGAGGTCTCGTGACCGAAATGCGAAGAGCCCGGCGCCCGCCCCGGCACAACCGATGGCGGCCATCACCATCCCAGCGGTCCAGTTCGGCGACACCGCCGGTGCGGGCGCCATGTGGTGGAAGACAGAGGTGTCGAGGATCACGTGGTTCACCGCGCCGATCCCTCCGACGATCTCGATCAGCAGCGACCAGGCGACGTATCCGTAGACCGCCTTGGTCGTGAGGCGTGGGAAGAGCCCGAAGACGGCGATGCCGAGACCCAGGACGCAGAGCCCCGGGGGGACGATGTTGACCCCTGCCTTCATCAGCGGGCCGAGCGACACGCCGCCGCTCTGGCTGAGGACGCCGAGCCAGGCGAAGAGGCCGGCCAGGAGACCCGCCGCCGCCACCACGGACGCACCGAGAGCCGTCCGACCCCCGAGCCAGGAGACTCGGGACACCGGCCGAGCAATCAGCGCGTCGAGCCGCCCGCCCGACTCCTCGCCTCGGACTGCCGTCACCTGATTGGCGGCGACGAAGGCCACCAAGACGGCCAGGATGAGAAAGGCCATGCCGAGGTAGCTGTTCGCCCCGGAGCTCGTCGCCCCCAACCGGGCGAGGATCTGCTCGACCGAGGAGCCGCGGATCACCTGTCCCGCCGCCTTGGCCACGAACCCCACCAGGAGCGCGGAGAGGACGACGGCCACGATCCACCCGATGATCGACGGCCGCAGCAGTCGGGCCGAGAGCCCGAGCGGTCGCCTGAGGAGGCCGAGCTTGGCCCGTGCGTGCGAACGGTCTCGGAATGTGCTCGACCCGAGATCGCGGAGTCCGGTGAGATGGACCGCCAAGATCGAGAGCCCGATGGTGAAGCCGGCGATGCACAGGAGGGCCAGGGGCTGCGGATCGGTGAACGGCTGGAGGATCTCGACCCATCCCAGCGGCGAGAGCCATCGGAGCCAGTCGAGTCCAGCCCCAGAGTCAGCCAGCATCCGGATGGCGTAGCTGACACCGAGGACGATCGCCCCGTAAGTCGACGCCTGCCGCCGGGTGGCCGCCATCTGGCTCGTCACCGCTCCCACGGCCAGGAACATCAGGGCCGAGGCGGAAAGCGCCACGGCGAAGAACAGTGAGGGACCGACGCGGAACACGACGCTCGACGACCGACCGGTCACCACGGTGACCAGGGCGGTGACCGCCCAGAGGGCCGAGACTGCAAGACCGAGTGCAACCAGGACCTGTGCCGTCGCACGAGGTCGGGTGGTCTGGCCGGCTACGAGGAGCTCCATGCGACCAGCGTCCTCCTCTCCGCGCAGGAGCCGCGTGCTCAGGAGGATCCCCCAGATCGCACCGAGGATCATCAGGGTCATCGAGACCTTGTAGACCGTGAACCCCGCCACGGTCTGGAGCTGGTTCCCTGGTCCGAAGAGCGCACTGGCTGCGTGGTTGGACCCGAAGAGCAGCTCGAGCTGGTCACGTTGGGCCTGGTGCGGGTAGATCGAGACGTAGCTCAGCGCCGCAGACGCCACCATGATCCCGTAGACCGCACCCCATGCCAGACCGGAGCGCACGGCCTTGCCGGCACTCACACGGAAGATCAACGACCCCGGCGAGCGCTCGAGCTGGAACGGCGGAACGGCGGAGACCTCGGCCGACGCGGTCATGAGGCGCGCCGCTCGCCCCTGTCCTCTCCATAGAGGGCGAGAAAGAGCTCTTCGAGCGATGGCTCCCGACTCAGCAGAGAGGTCACCGGCACCGCAGAGAGGGCCCTCAGCAACGGGTCGATGCTCCCCTGTACCTGGCAGTGGATGCGCTGTCCCGCTACCTGGACAGCGGTGACACCTTCGACCTGGGAGAGATCGGGGACGTCTCCAGCGACCGTCACCTCGACGGTGACCGAGGAGAGGTGACGCATCTCGCTCAGGGTTCCGACCTCGACGAGCCGGCCGTCACGAAGGATCGCCACCCGATCGCAGAGGGCCTCGACCTCACTGAGGATGTGCGACGAGAGGAAGATCGTCTGGCCACGCGCCTTGGCCTCGTGGACGCACCGCCGGAACTCCTGCTCCATCAGCGGGTCGAGCCCGGCAGTCGGCTCATCGAGGACGAGCAGGTCAGGCCGGGACATCAGTGCGGCGATCAGCACCACCTTCTGGCGGTTCCCCTTCGAGTAGGCCCGGACCTTCTTCGACACATCCAGACCGAAGCGCGCGATCAGGTCGTCTCGGTAGTCCACGTCGACGCGACCTTGGACGTTGCCGAGGAGGGACAGCGTCTCGAACCCGGTGAGCGATGGCCAGAGGTTGACGTCTCCGGGCACGTAGGAGACCCGGCGATGGACCTCGACAGCATCGGACCAGCAGTCCATGCCGAAGACCGTGGCGCTGCCCTCGGTGGGGCGTGCCAGCCCCAACAGGAGGCGGATGGTGGTCGTCTTTCCCGCCCCGTTCGGTCCGAGGTACCCGAAGATCTCCCCGGCGGCGATCTCGAGGTCGAGATCGGCGAGAGCATCGATGGACCCGTAGCGCTTGGTCAAGCGGTGCGTTGCGACGGCAACCTCGTTCTTCAACACGACCTCACGTTAGGTCTCCGCTGCCTCGCGCCAGTGAATCACGGGGACCCCGACGCCGAGCGGCGATCTCGACGGCGACCGCTCAGGCGTCCGGATGGGCATCGAGCGCGGCGAGGCTGACGGGGGTGACGCCCTCGGGGAGCGGTTCTCCGACTGCGACTGCGACGTGTGCGCTGAACCGCCACGCGCCGTCCTCGACGATGAGCTGATCGTGGTAGCGGCCGATCCAGGCGATTGCCGCCGAGCCGTCGGGGCTGTTCAGCATCACGAAGGTGTCCGTCCACGCCGATGCCTGCGTTCCGTCGACATCGATCACCGAGCCGTGCGGCAGATGGCGCGTCCGACCGAGAGGCTCCTGGGTGGTGTGCATCTCGCGGGCGATCTCGGCGCGGCCCCGTAGGGTCCTCCCCTGCCACGGGAGCTCGGCGTCTCGCGTGAAGAGCTGGGCGAGCTCGTCGAAGCGCTGGTCGTCGAGCAGCTGGCAGTAGAGAGCGATCGTCTGACGGATCGCCTCGCACGACGCAGCCCAACCCACCGCTACTCCTTGAGTCCCGCGAGCTGGTCGGCCACCGGGACGAAGGTGGGCATCGCCAGGCTCCGGCGCAGCCAGTTGGCTCCGTCGAGCACCAGGGTGTGACCGCTCATGTAGGAAGCGAACGGCGAGCACATGTAGGTCGCGGCCCAGCCGAGCTCGTGGAGCTGGCCCACACGGCCTGCCGGGACCGTGGCATCACGGTCGGTCCCCTTTCGAGCGCTCTGCAGCGCATCGGGGAGGTCCTCGTGCGGGAAGAGACCGGGGGCCAGCGTGTTGACCCGGATCCCGTGGGGCGCCCACTCGACGGCGAGCGACTTGGTCAGGTTGTCGACTCCCGCCTTGGCTGCGGCAGAGTGTGCGGTGCTGGGGCCTCCGGTCCACGCATAGGTCGCGCCGATGTTGAGGATCACGCCCCCGCGATGAGCGGCGATGGCGCGTCGCGCGAACTCCGAGGACATGAAGAACGTCCCATCGAGGACGATCTGGGTGACCGACCTCCACGCGTTCGGCGACATCTTCTCCGCGAGCACGGGGAAGTTGCCCGCCGCATTGTTCACCAGGACAGTCACTGGCCCGAGGGCGGCTTCGACCTCATCGAACGCCCTGGATATCTCCTCGGGCTCGCGCACGTCGACCTCCACGCCGAAGCCACGACCTCCCGCCGCCTCCACTGCAGCGACCCCAGACGCCCGATGCTCAGGGTTCCGGCTGGCGATCGCCACTGATGCCCCGAGGCGGGCGAACTCGGTGGCCATCGCCCTTCCCAGCCCGGTCCCCCCGCCCGTCACCAAGACGACCTCGCCGTCGTAGGTACCAGCCGGAAGCATCGCCGTTCCGAGCGACGGGGGTGCGGGCAGTCCCATCAGATCCTCCTCATGCCTTCTCCTTGCCGCGAAGGCGCGCGATGGCCGCCGCCTTGGTCGTGGCGTGCTCCTCGCCGGCGAAGAGCGCGGCCTGGGCGATGCACTCCTGGCGGATCCCGCTGCGGATCGTCCCGGCCCACGCCTGGTCGATGAGCTCCTTGGCCAGGCGCACCGCATTCGGCGGCGCTGCCGCCAGCCTCTTCGCGAGCGCCAAGGCTGCGTCGTCCAGCTCGTCGGGATCGACGACCCAGTCGACGACCCCCCACTCGAGTGCCGTCGTCGCATCGATGCGCTCGCCAGTGAAGTGGAGGAACTTCGACTTCGATGGCCCGATGAGCGGGGTGAGCATCTGGGTACCCCCCGTGTCGGCCACCAGTCCGAAGTTGATCTCCGGGAAGGCGAAGACCGCTGTGGTCGATGCGATCCTCATGTCGGCCGAGAGCGCCGTCTCGAAGGCGCCGCCGAACACGTAGCCCTTCACGGCAGCGACGACCGGCTTCGTCGCCTCGAGCACCTCGAGGCGGACCTCTTGGTGGCGTCGCACGAAGGACAGGTCGGACTCACCGCCGGCTCGCTGCCCGAGCTGGGTGGTGTCTCTGCCGGACGAGAACGAGGGACCCTCGCCTCGGAGCAGGATGCACCGGACCGCATCGGCCGCGACGGCCTCGCGGACGGCTGGCCTCCACTCGGCTCC
>JADGOD010000083.1 GCA_017883125.1 Acidimicrobiales bacterium | reverse complement strand
CTGCGGCGAGGTCGCCCCACCCACAAGGAGCCCACCATGATGATGACCGCCCTGCCCCAGAGGTTCGGCACCGGGCTCACGGTGACCTCAGCGAGACCCTGGGCACCTCTCTAGTGCGCGTCGCGCCCAAGAGCTGGCACAACGAGGCGTGGATCTGCTCCATCGAGGGACACGTCGCCCCCACCGCTGACGTCCAGAGGCTGTCCGACGCAGACGCCGCGCTCGGGGTCGATCTCGATGACTCCACCCGGCTCTCCCGCTGCCTTCGCTGCGATCTCTGGGTGCCGGTCCCGCTTCCCAGGAGCTCAGAGCTCCCCGTGCTCAGGGACACCGGCGATCCGCTCCCTGCGCCCCGTCGCCAGCGGGCCTTGGAAGACGCCATCATCATGCGCCTCATCGCCATAGAGCGCGGCGTCCACGCGGTCGCCTTCCTCCTGATCGCCGGGGCCATCGCCTTGATCTGGTCACATCTGCGCTCGGTCCACCGCTGGTCGTCGTCCCTGGTCGACCAGCTCTCCAACGGTGGCCATCACACCATCAGCTCGGCGCTGTCGAAGATCAGCCACCTCCACTCGTCGACCCTGCTCTTCTTGTTCATCATGGCGATCCTCTACGCCGCCATCGAGGGGATCGAGGCCGTCGGCCTGTGGTACGAGAGGCGCTGGGCGGAGTACCTGACCGTCATCGCCACCGCCGGGTTCCTGCCCTTGGAGATCCACGAGCTGATCGCCAAGGTCTCCGTGCTGCGGCTCGGGGCACTCGTCGCCAACGTGATGATCATCGTCTACCTGGTGGTCGCCAAGCGCCTCTTCGGGGTCCGCTCGGGCGCTCCGGCCCCCTTCGACTCGTCGGCCCACGTCGAGGACCCGAAGCGCACGCACCACCGCTTGTCGTGACGGAGGCCCTGGCGTAACGACGAGCTGGGGCTCCCCACCGATCAGGTCGCCCCGCGGACCAGGTCGACGAATGCCTCCTCGAGGTTGGCGGGCGCCGTGGTGACCTCGGCGCGCAGGCCCTGTCGCTCCATGAGGTCCTCGATTCCCCGAGCGGTCCCCGGCACCCTGAGGACGTCGCCGCGGACCTGGACGACGAGCCCTTCGGCATCGAGGACACCGAACGCGCTCCGCCAGTCATCACATCTCACCTCGACCACGCGCCGCCCGGCGACGACGTCGTCGATCGTGCCGGCGGCGGCGACCCGGCCCTCGGCCATGACGATGAGCCGGTCGCACTGCTCGGCCTCCTCCATGTTGTGCGTGGTGACCAGGACACCCGCTCCCGACTCGGCGCTGTCCCGGATCTGCTCCCAGAGCCGCTCGGCGCTCCACACCCCGACCCCCGAGGTCGGTTCGTCGAGGACCAGGAGCTCGGGGAGGTGCGAGACGGCGACGGCGAAGGCCACCCGTCGCTGGAGCCCGAGGGGGAGCACCCCGACGAGCTCGTCCCGTGAGCCCTCGAGGCTCTCGGGGATCGCCGGCCGGACCCGGCCGAAGGTGGCGGCGGTGAAGGCCCAGTTCTCCTCGACCGTCAGGTCGTCGTAGAGGCCGAGGGTCTGGGAGACGTAGCCCACCCTCCGACGGGTGGCCATGGACGGGGGCTCTCCGAACAGGCGCACCTCGCCACCCGTCGGTCGCAGGAGGCCGAGCAGCATCTTGATCAGCGTCGTCTTGCCGGCTCCGTTGGCCCCGAGGAGGCCGACGACCTCGCCCGCCCCGACGGCCAGGTCCACCTCGTCGACGGCGAGGAGGTGGCCGAAGCGCATCGTCGCTCCCCGGGTCTCGGCGAGCCCGCTCACCGCGCTCGACCCGGGGCGCCGTTCGAGAGGGTGGCGATCATCACGGCGTCGGCGAGGTCGGGCTCGGCGCGCACCGCCCCCTCGGGGAGATCCCGGGACGGGGCCCACACCCGCCACGAGGCCCCCCAGCGCCACGAGAGCTCCCCGGGCTTGGTCGCCGAGCGGACGGTCCCGACGGAGCCGGGGACCGCCGAGACGATCTCGGCCGGTGAGCCGCTGGCGATCACACGCCCCTCCTCGAGGAGCAGGACGTTCGAGCCCCGGATGGCCTCCCCGACAGAGGTCGTCGCCACGACGACGGCGGTCCCGGATGCCGCCGCACCCGAGAGGAGCCGCCACAGCTCGGCACGGCTCACCGGATCGATCCCGGTGGTCGGCTCGTCGAGGACCATCACCCAGGGACGCCACAGCAGCGCCATGGCCACGGCGAGCTTGCGCTGCATGCCCCCCGAGAGCTGGCTGCCCAGCCGGCGCCTCGCCCCGTCGAGGCCGGTGCGGCCGAGCAGCTCGTTGGACCTGGTCACCAGGTCGCTCCGGGCGATGCCGTAGGCGCTGGCCACGAAGGCCAGGTTCTCCTCCACGGTGAGGTCGACGTACATCCCGGCGGTCGCCGGGACGTAGGCGATCTGATCCTTGGCGGGACGCTCCACGCTCCCGCTGCGGAGCTCGACCAGACCCACCAGCGCACGGAGCAGCGTCGATTTCCCCGCTCCGTCTCCTCCCAGGACCACGCTGAGCGAACCGGGCGCCACGTCGAGGGTCACGGCGTCGAGGGCGGTCCTCGACCCGAACTCGACGCAGGCACCCCTGAGGCCCCATCTCACGGAGCGGCGGGCTCCTGGGCAGAGGAGGAGAGCCGGGGCGTGGTCCCGCTCGGGGCGAGATCACGCCGGAACCGGAGCACGGCGAGCCCGAGGACGACCACCGCCATCGCCGCGAGCACCCCCATGGGGAACCAGAGCGCGGTGATCGGCGTGCCCTTGAGCATGACGCCCCGGCCGATCTGGATGAAGTACATCAGCGGCAGCACGTGGGCGATCCACTGGACGCCCCGGGCCATCGAGGTGATCGGGAAGATGAGCCCCGACAGGAGGATCTGGGGCACGACGAACATGATGGCGAGCTGGATTGCCTGGCCCTGGTTCTGCGAGACGGTCGAGATCAGCACCCCCATGCCCAGGGCGACCAGGAGGAAGAGGAGGGCGCCGACCCCGAAGGTGGCGATGCTCCCGACGAACGGAACCCCGAAGAGCATCATGCCAAGGGCGACGATCACCACGAGGTCGATCGAGGCGAGGAGGAGGTACGGCAGGATCTTGCCGAAGATCACCTCCCAGGGCCGGAACGGCATGACGGCCAGCTGCTCGATGGTCCCGGCCTGGCGCTCACGGACGATCCCGAGGCTGGTGATCAGGGTCCCGACGAACAGCAGGATCAGGCCGGTCAGCCCGGGGACCATGACCCACGAGGTCTTGAGATCGGGGTTGAAGAGCACCTGGGGAGCGACCGGCGAGGCCTTGGCGCCACGGGCGATCTCGGTCTCGACCATCCGGGCGAGTGCACCCTTGGCGGTCTGGACCGAGAACAGCTGCGTGCCGTCCATCAGGACGGGCATCGGGATCGACCCGGTGACCACCGCCACCACGGCTCTGCCGTTGCGGAGCTCGCTCTCGGCCTGCGCACGGTTTGCAGTGGGGTCGGTCTCGACGACGTCGAACGGGCTCTGGAGATGGCTGGCGACCAGCGCGGCCTGGGGACCCACCACCACGGTCGGGATCTTGGTCACGCTCAGGTTCGCCGCGTAGCCGAAGAGGATGAGCAGGAACACGGGCATCAGGACCAGCATCGCCAGAGTCCGGCGGTCCCGCTTGAGCTGGCGGAACTCCTTGATGACAATCGCCCACATAGCGGTCCTCCCGACATAAGCGACTGTAGATCTCCGGATCCGAGCATCTCATGCATGACGCATCACCGGGAGCGCTTCGGCGCGGCTCAGAGGAGTCAATTTCGCCGACGCTTTGAGAGGTCTTCGTCGATTTCGCCACAGACCTCAGACTCCGAACAGCCTGAGACCTGGGTGTTCGCGCGTACTCGCTGTCTCACGATTGTAATCAAATTTTAGTTGACCTAGAGCAATGGAAGCGTTACTTTCAGTGAAACGTCGTGAATAGGATGACGACATCAGGTCGAAATGTGACCCTTGTTGCTGCACTGCAAAGGGGTCGGGGGCGTTCTTGATGGAGTCGTGGAGACGTGGTTCGGAGAACAGTTCTTCGGGGTCGGTCGAGGGAGGGTGCACGCAGTGAGAGCCATGATTCGATGGGTCGTTGCATGCAGTCTGTTCTGCGGGAGTCTGGCCGTGATCGGGGGGTTCCAGGTCGCGCTCGAGAGCACCCCCGCTGCAGCAGCAGATTGCGGGGCTCTGGGGAACTTCTATGACGGTCAGTACTCGAGCCAGCCGAGCGGATCTCCGCTCGTCATCGGCGTCATCGCCTCGCTCACCACGCGCACCGCGGACTTCCCCTGCACCACGACGACGGGCAATGAGTACTCGGCGTGGACGATGCTGACCTGGAACGGCCACTACGTCCAGACCGGCTACGCCCGGAACCCGACCGACGGAGCGAACCACTTCTTCGAAGAGGACTCGAGCAGCTCGTTCCACCAGATCAACTACGCGGGGTACATCGCTGACGGATCCAACAACACCTACGCCTCGTACGCAGACCCCTCGTGTGGGTGCTTCCGGGAGTATGCGAACCTGACGCAGCTCTGGACGACGCGGTGGAGTCCGTATGCGGAGTGGGGACAGCCGTGGGACACTCAGTTCTCCGGCGAGGTCCAGCGACTCCCCGACAACATGCCCGGCACGGGGTGGGCACCAGCGGCGTTCACGGATCTGAAGGCCCGGACGCTGTTCGGCGGCGACTGGAGCGCCACGATCCCCAACCTGTACCTGTGCAACGACAAGCCTCCGAGTTGGGGAATCAACCCAGCGGTGACGTGTTTCGACGGGTTGAAGTGCTTCTCGATATGGACGAACTAGGACTGGAACGGAGACCATGATGCGGCTGACGAAGAGATGGCCAATACCTGTGGCAATCGGAGTGACCGTGATCGCCGCGGTCTCCACGGCGGCCGCGGTCAGCGGAGGTGGACCGTCGTTGCCCTCCTATCGGGACGGTGGATCGGTAGCGGTGACACATGGCCTCTCCACCGGTGGGGAGCTGTCGCTGTCGCCCCCGGCGTCTCTGACGATGGCCAGTACGGGAGCCAGGCGAGGGCCCAGCTGGCCTACGACGCCATGATGAAGAGCGATTTGATCCATGACTTCGATGCGAGCAACAGCGGAACGGCGGACGCCTCCTTCGGCGAGTTCACCAACAGCTCCTATGGGGGCAACGGAACGCCGGGCGGCGATGCGTCGGTGAACCGCGCATCGACGAGCGGTCCTTCGAGCAACAACCCCTCCTCTGGCCAAGCCACCGGACCTGCGTGGGTGTTCGTCTTCCACAACGCGACGGTGATGCGCCACGGGGGCGCGGGAGGTCCCGTGAACGTCACGGTGACCGTGGTCGTCGATGCGCGGACCAACACGCCGCTGCTGATGAATGCGGACGGCTAGCTAGCGAACCTGGCTGAGGGGCACCCCGGTGCGCGGCACCCTACCTCGACGGACGGTTCTCCGCCGTGTCCGGCGCTCCGCCTCCCCGGTACGGTCAAGTCCATGGATCGCCAGATCAGAGGGTTCCATAGGGACGAGGACGGCGACTGGATCGCCGAGCTCGCCTGCGGCCACACCCAGCACGTCCGCCACCGACCGCCGTTCGAGGTCCGAGAGTGGGTCCTCGACGACGCAGGACGAGCCGAGAGGGCCACGAGGCCGCTCGACTGCCCGCTCTGCGATCGGACCGAGCTTCCCGAAGGCCTCGACCTCGCTCGGACGAGCCCCACGTGGGACGAGGAGAGCATCCCGCCGGCGCTGCTGGTCACCCACCGGGTGGCTCGCGGCACCTGGGGGCTGATCGACGTCGAGCGAGGATCGCTGCGCTTCGTGCTGGAGGGCGATCCACCGCGCCAGGTCCTGGTGGATCCCCGTCTCGCCCAGCCGATCCCCCCGGAGGTCGGCCACCACGTCGAGCTCCTCGGCCCTGTGCGGTTCTCGATCAAGTTCTTCCGGATCGACGGCTGACGCCGCCAGGGCTGTGCTCGAGTCCCCCGGCGGGGCGCTCACCTGGTCGTCGGGGCCGCCGATGAGCCCCGATGATCAGCGAGCCGTTGCCGGCCGGATGCTGGGGTGGTCCGCCGGGCAGACGCCGGGAGCCTGCTTCGATGCCTGGAGGGCCTGCCAGGCCGTGTCGGACTGCCACGCGGTCCTCACCAGCGTGGCGAACTCCAGGTGGACGTCGAGCTGGAGAGCGGTCGCGTAGAGCGCGGCGCCCTGGGCGCAGGAGTGGATCCCGTCGGTGGCGCGGACCCTGTTCCACTCACCGAGCGGGGCGTTCGGGTGCCCGGTCGGTGGGAGCCAGGTCGAGAACTGCCCGTTCAGGGCGTAGCTCGGGCCGATGTCGAAGAAGACCACGAAGCCCGGGAACTGCTTGTCCAACACCTTGATGTCCTGCGCCCAGATCGGCAGGGCCTTGTTGACCACCGGGTAGCTCGAGGTCTGGGGGCTGGTGGCGATCCCCGAGGTGGGCGGGGTGCTCAGAAAGATGACCCCCTCGACGCCCGCGGCCTTGAGCTCTTGGACGAAGGAGACCATGAGCGCCAGAAAGGCTGCGTTGTCCGAGAGGATCTGGGGGCTGTTCCAGACCGTCGAGCCCATGACGATCTGGCTCCCGTCCTGCTTGGCCTGGTTGGCCACGCCAAGCCCGCTGGCGGTGGTCAGTCCCCATCCCGGGAACGCCACGGAGTGGAACGCCACCTGAGCGCCGGTGCCCGCCTGGAGCGCCGCGCTCATGGCGGGAGCGTTGATCACCTGCTGGGAGTCTCCGAACCCCAGCACGCGCAGCGGGTCGGCCGTGCTCGGAGCCGAGCTCAGCGGGATCGGCACCTCGCCGGGGACGAGCCCGACCCCGGCGATGGCACCGAGGTGGTTGATCGTCTTGGCGTGGGCCTTGCCCGGGTAGACGAGGGACGCCGTGCTCCCGAGCATGATGATGGCCACGGTGAGGATGATGGCCAGCGAGTAGCCGATCCTCTTGGCGGTGCGAGACCACTTCTTGTAGACGATCGGCTTGATGAAGAAGTAGCTCGCCGCGCTCAGCGCGACGGTCACGGCGATGCGGAGCCAGAAGAGCGCGGCGCCGCTCAACCCGGTGAGGCTCTCGTCCACCAGCAGCAAGACCCCCCAGTGGTAGAGGTAGGCGCCGTAGGAGGCGAGGCCGATCGCCACGACCGGCTTCCAGCAGAGGCCCTTGGTCAAGAGTGATCTCTGGTGGAAGACGACGAAGGCGATCACGACGGCGACGGCGATCCCGACGACGAAGAAGCCTCCTTCGAAGAGGATCGGCACCGGGACGCCCTGGGCGTTGCCGCCGATGAAGAGCCCCACGACCACGAGCGCTGCGCTCGGCCACACGGCCCAGGTGACGAAGCGCTTGAATGCCGGGCCCACCTCGACGCCGGTGGTGAGAAAGGCCAGGAACGCCCCGATGCCGAGCCAGAAGACGTTGGTGTCGGTCCCGTACCAGACACGCGACGGGTCCGCCGAGCTGTAGATCAGGGCCATCTCCACCGCGGAGGCCACCGAGAGGACGGCCGTGATGATGAGCCCGTTGCGGCGCCACCTCAGGCGCGAGAGCTTCGTGATGCCGATGACGATCAGCGGCCAGAACAGGTAGAACTGCTCCTCGACCGCCAGGGACCACAGGGGCTTGAAGAGGCTGGGCAGCCCACCGGTCATGGTGAAGTAGCTCACCCCGCTGGCGATGAATCGCCAGTTGCAGTAGTAGAGCAGCGAGGAGATGGCGTCGAACCGGATCTGCGGCAGGTCGATGAGCGTGGTGGTGGGGTCCTTGACCAGACGGCCGAGGATCAGCACGGCGACGAAGGTCACGACGATCATCCCGAGCAGCTCGGGGTAGAGGCGCTTGATGCGGCGCACCCAGAACGACACGAGCTGGATCCCACCGTGGTTGGTGATCTCCTCGATGAGGAGACGGGTGATCAGGTAGCCGGAGAGCACGAAGAAGATCGGCACCCCGAAGAACCCGCCCGGCAGCACGGCGACGGCGTCGTGGTAGACGATGATGCTCGAGACCGCCACCGCCCTGAGGCCGTCGAGGCCCAGCAGGCGTCTCTTCGGTGCCTTCTCGAGGAGGAGCGTGGGCGTCTCGGGGGTGTCAGCGAGCGAGGTCATCGGGAGTCCACATCCCTCTAGTGGAGGTAGCCAGAGGCGGTCGTCGTCTCGACGATGATCCCATAGGGATCCAGCATGTCCTTGGCCATGGCGTTGGAGAAGCGCCAGGCACCGGGCTGGAACCCGACACAGCTCTCCGGCACGCAGAAGTGCCCGGTCGAGGACCGGACGGTGTTCACCCCTCCGGCTCCCAGGCAGACCCCCGCGGCGGGCTCCTGGATCGTGCTGGGCAACGTCCAGGTGAACGATCCGTCGGGGTTGCTCACCGAGGCCGCCGGGTCAGAGCTGATCGTGACCCGAGGGTCCTGGAGCGAGAAGACCATGATCTGGTAGTCCCGAACGACGAGGTCGATGTAGGCCTGGTTGGTGTCCGGGACGCTCGGGGGCGGCAGCAGCACCTCGAGGTGCGCGATGCTCGGGTCCTTCTGCAGATAGATCTCGATCGCCGCCTTCATGTCGTCGGCGCTGGTCTGGGCGTAGTCGGCTATGGGACGCCCCTTGCCCAGGCGGATCGAGCAGGCCGAGAAGACGTCTCCGGAGAACTCGAATGCCACGACCTGCGGTCTGTTCGTCGTGGCATCGACCTCCATGTCCCCGGCGTTCACGTAGTTGCACACCGAGATCCCCGGGAAGGTCTCACTCCGGAAGGAGATGGCGGTCGTGCTCTGCTGGTTGAGCGCGCCGCGCAGGAACGGCATGATCTCTACCGCCATCGAATCGCCCCAGAGCGAGACGCTCAGCGACGCCGGCGGGACCGGAGCCGGTTGGGTCGTCGTGGTGGCTCTCGGCGCTCCCGTGGTGGTCGACGCCACAACGGGCGGCGAGGAGCGTGTGACCTCGACGACGACCACGACGGCAGTGACGAGAGCCACGACGGCCGCTCCGAGCAGGAGGCCCCGTCGGAGCCGTGGCGTCATGAGCCGAGGTCCCGCGCCGGGTGCTGCTCGAGGAGGCTCGGGACGACGCGACCAGCGAGAGCGTCTCGGTGGCGGTCACCCGCCGAGCGGCCGGCCTGAGGCGCGCTGCAACCAGGATCGTCGAGAGGGCCGCGGACGACGGACCGACGGTGAGGTCGGTCGAATCCAGCAGCCCTTCTTCCAAGGGTGTCGTTCACCCCGGGATCGAGTGCGGGTAGGTGGTGATCTGCTCGATGATACCGATGCCGTTGGGAGG
>JADGOD010000082.1 GCA_017883125.1 Acidimicrobiales bacterium | reverse complement strand
GCTGATGACGTCTCGCTCGAATGCGGAGAACCGTCAGGTCGAGGTCTCCGAGATGAGCCGTGGCCTCAAGCTGCTGGCCCGTGAGCTCCACTGCCCGGTCGTCGCCCTCTCCCAGCTCTCCCGAGGGCTTGAGGCTCGTCAGGACAAGCGTCCGATGCTCTCCGACCTGCGTGAGTCAGGCTCCCTGGAGCAGGACGCCGACGTCGTGCTCTTCTTGTACCGCGACGAGGTCTACGACGCAGAGGCCCCACCGGATCGACGCGGGCTCGCCGAGGTCATCGTGGCCAAGCACCGCAATGGACCCACCGGGATGGCCCCTCTGGCGTTCCTCTCGCAGTACGCGCGCTTCGACAACATGGGCCAAGGGCTCTAGTGGCAGATCAGCTGCTTCTTGCGAGGGACGTTCGATCCGTTGCCAAGAAAGCTGAAGCAGGGTTCACTGAGGATCTCTGCGAGCGGTACAAGCTGGTCGCCGTTCTTGAGCATCAAGCGAGACCCACTCGATCTCGATCTGCCAGTCGACTCCGTCGCGTCCAGGCCAGCGGATCATCGAGAACCCAACGTGAGGCAAGGCGGTAGGGCCCTGGGCGTCATCGCTGTTCCCACCTTCACGGTTGTGACCTGTGAGGTGCCT
This sequence comes from Acidimicrobiales bacterium, assembly GCA_017883125.1. GTDB lineage: Bacteria > Actinomycetota > Acidimicrobiia > Acidimicrobiales > RAAP-2 > CAIUMH01. Next base: position 6,456 of record JADGOD010000082.1, on the reverse strand, counting down.
TCGGGCTCGATCGACCTTGTTGTTCCGTCGGCTGATGAGCCGATCGTCGTTGACCACTTCAGGCGCCAATCGGTCTAAGAGGGTACCGCCACTTCTGTCACAAGCGTTCTGCAGCGCGACTCTCACCCGGCATTGATAGGGGATAGCGCCTCTACTCGTCCGCTTCTAGGCTGGCTCTCGTGAGTACAACCACCACGACGCCCTTTGCTGGATCGATTCAGGTTGGGGAGCACACCTCCTCGATTCAGATCATCGGGCCCAGTTTCTGGTCTGTTGTCTTGGTCAGTGTCGCGCTGGCTGCCGTGCTGGTTGTTGTGGTCCTCGGATTTGTCGCTTGGCGGCGGGGGAGTCGTCGCTAATCGTCTTCGACCAACACTGATTGGCAGGGGATACCTCACCGAGCGCGTTAGAGCGGATCAATTCCACCTTGTTGCCACGCCTCGCTGCATGAGGTGAGCCTCCTTCGCAGGGTGGAGATGTTCCACACCCACACCGCCCGAGGAGGCCCACATGCACGCTAAGGCACCGCTGACCCCGGAAGGAAGGCGTCAGGATCGAAGCCGGTTGGACCGTCGCTGGCGCAGCTGCGCTGGCGACGGGGAGGGGTCATCGACCCATCAAGGCGCACCAGGAAGGAGGTCAGACGCCCAGTTCAGTTCCGGTGCAGCCTCTGCTCCACGAGGAGCGCTTGGGGCTCTGTCGCCAGGTGCTGCTTGAAGTTCTACAGCTCCTGGAGCTTCGGCACCGCCCAGCCGGCGAGCTCGGCGACCCAGCCCGCGGGATCGGCTGCCCTGGCGCCGACCCAGACCTGATCGATGCCGAGCTCGGCGTAGCGTTCCATGTCGGCGAGGAACCCGTCGCGGTCGTCGAGCGGATCACCGACCGACCAGATGATGGTCCTCTCGATGTCTCGCGGGTCTCGGTTCTCTGTGTCGCAGTGGCGTGCGAGCACCTCGAGCTTGTGCGCCACCTCCGCAGGATCGGTGGCGAAGAGGTTGCAGGCATCGGCGTAGCGAGCCACGAGACGCAACGTCTTCTTCTCTCCGGAGCCACCGATGAGGATCCTTGGCGAGGGCTGCTGGAGGGGCCGTGGTGAGCAGACGGTCTCGGCTAGCTGGTAGTGGCGGCCCTCGTAGGGTCCGTCGTCATCACTCCACATCTGCCTGCAGATCTGCAGCGTCTCCTCGAGGCGCTCGAAGCGCTCGGCTGTCGAGGGGAACGGCACGCCGAGACCCAAGTGCTCCCGCTCGTACCACGCAGCGCCGATTCCCAGCTGGGCGCGACCCGAAGACAGGACGTCGAGGGTCGCCACCGTCTTGGCGAGCAGCCCAGGGTGGCGGTAGGTCACACCGGTGACGAGAAGTCCCAGCGTGATCCGCTGGGTCTGGCCGGCGAGGAACCCGAGCGAGGTGTAGCCCTCGAGCATCGGCTCCTCGGCGGTGGCGAAGTACTCCATCTGGAACCAGTGGTCCATCAGGGTGAAAGCGGAGCAGCCGGCATCCTCGGCCGTCTTTGCCGTCGCAGCGAGAGTCGGTGCCAGCGCCGCGGCTCCGCCAGGGAGGGTGAAGTTCGGGAAGTGGATCGCCAGTCGCATGTGTGCCTCCTCGTCGTTCGAGGTTAGGGCACCGCCGCACCTCATGCTCTTGTCGGCCTCGGGGGTGCGCCGGCCTCGCGACAGGGGCGGTCATTGACAGGCCGGGAGCCCCAGTGTTGCGGAGGCGAGGGCCGGCGATAGGCGTAGCCTCAAATTCGCTCAAAGCGACAGCTGGTGTTGACTGCCAGGTACCCGGCAGGGGACGGTCTCTGAGCAGAGTGCGGACTTCACGCCAGACTTGAGCCATGGACACTGATGACGGTACCGATTCAGGTTCCTCACACGGTGGGGCTCTCTCTAGCAACGCGTCACCGCCAATGTCCCTAGGTGGAGGCTCACCCTCGGGCTGGACAAGCGACGCAGGCGGAGTTTGGCGCCCTCCTGATGACGGCAAGCAGTACGGCGTGGCCCCGTCAGAGGCGGCGGAGCGCCGGGACTAGCGGCGTGAGCTCATGTGGCTGGCAGGGGTCCTCTCGCTGACGGCGCTTGTCCTTCTCGCTGCGCTCTGGCCGCCCATTCCGCCTGAACAACGAGAGACCGCCCGAGAGGTCATCCAGTCCTCTCGAAGGCATCCTGAGATTGGTTGGCTCTACATCGCCCTGAGCCCGTTCACGCTGTTCTTGGCGTCAGTAGAGAGTGGCAACCTTCGGTGGCTTTGGCTCGTCGGCGCCGTCTTGAACTTTGGGACGGGCATCGGTTGGTTGTGGACGCGTAGAAGGATCTTGAGCCGGAGCACTGAGATGGATCTATCCGGCTTGTTGTAGGAAGCGAACGCTCGAGGTCTCGCTCAGGGTTGCCACCGACGTCCGAATTTGCATCCTCGACGTGCCGTGATGCCACACTCACCCGGTTCGGGGGCACACTGTCGAAGTGTCAGACACCCGAGGGAGACTTGCGGGAACGAAGAACCGCCGCAGCCGCGACTGCGCCAACGATGGCTCCGACAGCTAGCGCAATGAGCGCCCAGGGTCCCGCAGTCGTATCGCAGTAGCTGACAGACGCACCGCCCTGACACACGGTATGGCTCGCGCCAACAGCGATGGCGACGAGACACGCGATCAACCCCACGCCGGCGGAGCAGAAGACCACAAGCGTCACTTGCAGCGATCGCCTCACGGGTTCAAGGTACTAGGGCGAGCCGGATAACAGCAGGCCAACGTCCCACCCCCGGATATGGGACATCCACGGCAGAGTCCTCGGGACGGCGTTGGGTGACAACCTGTTGTGGTCGATGAGATCGAGTTCGATGACACAGGCGGTGACTCTCGGTATGCGTCGGGAAGCATCGACGACGAGGCCCACGCTAACCGACGAATGTCGAGAAGGGTCCGTGCCGATCCTGCTCAGATATCGATGGATTCGACCACCGGCGCGAGGTCAGCAGGAGCGAGCTGCTTGGGGTTGCGCACGAGCAGGATGCAGACGAGCACGCCGGCGGCCACGCAGACAGCCCCCACGATGAAGCCGAGCCGGTAGCCGGCGGCGAGCGCGTGGCTGATGGTGCTTCCCGCCGAGAGCATCGACGTGGTCTGATTGGTCGAGACCACGCTGAGGACTGCGACCGCTATGGCGACTGACATCTGCTGGCTCGTGTTGATCAGGCCTGAGCCAAGGCCGGCGTCAGCAGGCGGGATGTTGGCCACTCCGATCGTGAGCAGGGGGGTGAAGGTCATGGCGCCACCTATCCCGATGAGCAGCAGGGCGAAGAACAGGTGCGGGAAGTACGAGGTGTTCGGGCTGGCCAGCGCGAAGAGCAGGAGACCGAAGAAGGTCAAGACGAACCCGAGGAGGGCGGTCATCTTGGGCTGGAGCGCCTTGGTCAGCTTGGCGGTTGGACCCAGCATCATGATCGTCACGACAACGGTCTGGGGGAGGAAGGCGAAACCGGTCTCCATGGAGGTCATGCCGAGAAGGTGCTGGAAGAAGAGCACGCCGAGGAAGAAGCTGCCGAACATGCCGACCGCCAACAGGCCCCGCGCCAGGCTGGTCGGGCCGAGGCCTCGGGATCGGAGCACTCGCAACGGCATCATCGGGTTCTTCAGGCGGCTCTCGAGGAAGAAGAAGGAAGCCAGCGTGACGAGCGCCGCTGAACCGAAGACCAGGGTGTGCGCGGAGGCCCAGCCGTAGCTGGTCGAGGTGACCATCGTGTAGATCGCCAGCATCATCCCACCGGTGCTGAGCACGGCTCCGCCGACGTCGAGGCCGGCGCGGATGCCGAGTCCCTCGTTCTCGTCGAGCAGGAGTGCGCCGGCGATGAGGGTCGCGATGCCGATCGGGATGTTGATGATGAAGATCCAGTGCCAGCTGAGCAGCTGCGTCAGCACGCCGCCGAGCAGCAGCCCGAGCGAGCCGCCGCCGACCGACACGAGGACGTAGGCGTTGGTGGCCTTCGTGCGCTCGGTGGGGTCGGGGAACTCGCTCACGATGATCGCCAGCACGACCGAGCCCGAGAAGGCGGCGCCTGCACCTTGGGTGAAGCGGGCACCGATGAGTATGGCCTGGCTGGTGGCGAGCCCACAGAGCGCCGACGACACGGTGAACAGGGCCACTCCGCCGAGGAAGATCTTCTTGCGCCCGACCAGGTCTCCCAGTCGTCCCGCCAGCAGCAGAAGGCCCCCGAAGGTGATCAGGTAGGCGTCGATCACCCATGCCAAGTCGACCTGGGTGAAGTGGAGGCTCCGCTGGATGGTCGGCAGGGCCACGTTCACGATGGTCTGGTCGAGGATGTTCATCGTCATCCCGACGCAGACGACGGCGAGCGCGATCCAAGGACGGCGAGGGTGGACCGCAGGAGGCACCAACCTGAGGATAACCAGTCACTCGCTCGCCGCATCCGTGCACGGCCCAACGAGGTGGAGCGGTCGCCGACGCTCACTTCTGCGATCCGGCTTGAGGACGCGTCGGCAGTTGTGGGTGTGTCGGACGGCTCTCGCTGGGGTGAGTGACGTGATCTCCGAGTGTCCCCAACGTGACTCATTGAGACCCTCGACGCCCAGAGCCAGTTGGGTTTGTCTCCCCTCAACCAGAGGGGAGCGCTCAGCGATAGAGCTCTGAGCCTCCAGCGACGAACTCCGCCGCTTTGTCCCGCATCGCCAGCTTCACCGCGGCGCGCTCTGGGGCCTCCGCCAATTCCGCCTGCTCCCGAAGATCGTGGCTGATCCGCATCGAGCAGAACTTCGGCCCGCACATCGAGCAGAAGTGCGCCGTCTTCGCTGATCCGGCCGGCATGGTCTCGTCGTGGAACGACCGGGCCGTCTCGGGGTCCAGTGACAGGTTGAACTGGTCCTCCCATCGGAACTCGAAGCGAGCCTTCGACAGCGCGTCGTCGCGCTCCTGGGCACCTGGGTGACCCTTCGCCAGATCAGCTGCGTGGGCGGCGATCTTGTAGGCGATCATCCCGTGCTTGACGTCCTCCTTGTCGGGCAAGCCCAGGTGCTCCTTCGGGGTCACGTAGCAGAGCATCGCTGTGCCGAACATGCCGATCATCGCTCCCCCGATCGCCGAGGTGATGTGGTCGTAGCCCGGTGCGATGTCGGTCGTGAGCGGGCCGAGCGTGTAGAAGGGCGCCTCGTCGCAGACGGCCATCTGGCGCTCGACGTTCTCTTGGATCTTGTGTAATGGCACGTGGCCAGGGCCCTCGATCATCACCTGGACGTCGTGGCTCCAAGCGATCTTGGTGAGCTCGCCCAAGGTGTCCAGCTCGGCGAACTGGGCCTCGTCGTTCGCATCAGCGATCGAGCCCGGTCGCAGCCCGTCACCGAGCGAGAAGGCGACGTCGTAGGCGGCCATGATCTCGCAGATCTCCTCGAAGTGGGTGTAGAGGAAGTTCTCCTCGTGGTGCGCGAGGCACCACGAAGCCATGATCGAGCCACCTCGGCTCACGATCCCCGTCACCCGCTTGGTCGTGAGAGGGACGTAGCGGAGCAGGACCCCGGCGTGGATCGTGAAGTAGTCCACCCCCTGCTCGGCCTGCTCGATGAGTGTGTCGCGGAAGAGCTCCCAGGTGAGCTCCTCGGGCCTGCCGTCAACCTTCTCCAGGGCCTGGTAGATCGGGACCGTTCCGATGGGGACGGGCGAGTTGCGAACGATCCACTCCCGTGTGGTGTGGATGTCTGGGCCAGTCGAGAGATCCATCACCGTGTCGGCGCCCCATCGGGTCGCCCAGAGAAGCTTCTCGACCTCCTCGTCGATCGACGAGCTCACCGCCGAGTTACCGATGTTGGCGTTGACCTTCACGAGGAAGGCGCGCCCGATGACCATGGGCTCCGACTCAGGATGGTTGACGTTGGCCAGCAGGATGGCGCGGCCCGCGGCGATCTCGGTCCGGATGAGTTCGGCCTCGACGCCCTCGCGCACGGCAGCGAACTCCATCTCGGGTGTGATCTCGCCGCGACGTGCGTAGTGCAGCTGGGTCACCGTCCTGCCGGGCTGGGCGCGAAGCGGGCGTCGCTGGCTCGACCCCGGGGCGGCGAGACCGCCAGGCTCGCCTGCGCTCCGCCGCACGGCTGCCCTCCCGTCGTCACGGAGCACCGAGCATCGCCCGTCGTACTCCTCGACGTCATCGCGCTCGGCGATCCACGGCCCGCGCAGAGGAGGAAGGCCCGAGGTGGGATCGCTGCCAGGTCCGCTCGTGTCGTAGAGGAGGACTGCATCGATACGGTCTTCAGCGCTGCCGAGTGCCACCTCGATGAACGGCACCCGGACGTCCGGACGGCTCCCGGGGACGTAGGTCTTCGAACGGTTTCCTTCACCCATAGCTGGCTCCCTCCGCCGGAATGACCCGGATCAGGTTCAACGGTCGGCGTCGTGCGCCCTCTCAGCCCACCTTGGGCTCCCGTGCAAGAGGCAGTATGGCACTTCGC
>JADGOD010000081.1 GCA_017883125.1 Acidimicrobiales bacterium | reverse complement strand
GCCTCTCTCGTGAACGTGCCGAAGAGCCGGTCCCAGAGGATCAGGATTCCCCCATGGTTCTTGTCGAGATACCCGGGGTTCGCTCCATGGTGGACCCGGTGGGCCGATGGCGTCGAGAGCAGGGCTTCGCCACGCCCCAGGGTTCGAACGACCTCGGTGTGGATCCAGAACTGCCAGATCAGGTTGGCGCCCCTGGCTTTGAGCACGAGGCTGGGTCGGATTCCGAAGAGGCTCAGCACACCGAAAGGGACCATGGGGCCGAGAGAGTCGGCGACGGGCTGACGCAGTGCCGTCGAAAGGTTGTAGTGCTCCGAGGAGTGGTGGACAACGTGGATCGACCACAGGTAGCGGTGCTCGTGCTGGAGCCGGTGGCTCCAGTAGTAGAGGAAGTCCCAGCCCACCATGGCCAGGGCGAAGGGAACGAGCCCCCCCCCCGAGGTCGGGAAGGAGGCGCTTGGACCACATCGTCTCGGCATCGGTGCGCGAGGCCAGGAACGTCGCGACCGAGATCCCGCCGGCGATGATCGCCGTCGGACCGCCGTATCTCTGGATGGCGCGTGCGGCGCGGTCGCCGGCACTCACGTCGGGGAGCGGAGCCTCGACGGCGGGCGAGGTGGCCGAGATGCTGTCCTCGAGGGCGACGACCACTCGCGGGGCGCGCCTGGCCGAGAATCGGTCGGCTGCCGTGGTGGCGACCGCTGCCACAGCGCCGGTGGCGAGGAGCGCCTTGGCCCACCGGCCTCTCCCCAAGGTGACGTGCCTCAGCAGCGGGGGAAGGACCACGGGGGCGAGCACGGAGAGCATGCCCATGTCCAGGCTGGCTCTTGTGTCACGCGGCTCGTAGGCACCGGGGCTCTGAGCGAGCTCAGGACGGCGACGCTGCCACGCGTGCTCAGCGGCCATGGCGCCGAAGTAGAAGGGGATGGCCCAGAGGGCCGGATCCTCTTTCATGGAGCGCCGGAGCATCATTGGCAAGTATCGCCGAGATCTCCCGCCCCCGTCCCGTCTCTGAGATGCCGCGAGGGTCGAGACGGGCCGGGGAGGACAGCCCCTAGGACGGGCCGGGCCGCATGTAGACGGCCAATCTGGTGATCTCACCGGCTTCGTTCACCGTGAAGTGGTCGATCACCGTTCCTGAGCGCGCTTCGTCCTCGCCAGGGAGCTGCGGGGAGATCTCGAGAGCGCACGAGCAAGCGTCCGAGACCGACGAGGCGGCAGTCACGCTCACGGGGCCGCCCTGGGAGAACTGGTTGGCGTAGACCTCGCCGATTGCTGCGCTTCCATTCACCGTCTCGCCCGTGGGGCTGAGGAAGACGGCATCTTCGGCGAAGAGCGAGCTGACCTGGTCGAATGCCTGGGCGTTGATCAGCTTGAGGTACTTCAGCGCTGCGGCGTGGGCGGGGGAGTCGGCCATCTGGTGTCCTTCGTCAGGGAGGCGGAGAGCCTCGGTGCCTCCCGATACCGTCGCACAGAGTCCAGGGTCCCTCAACTGAAACGCGATCTCTTGTCGAGGGCAGTCGGATTCCTCGGGCTGAGGGCGTAGACTCGACAAATGGCTGATCGCAGAGATTCATCGTCGCGTCCGAGTGGACAGCGAGGTTCTGCGGGTCGCTCCGGTCGTCCGTCCGGCTCAGGTGGAGGTTCACGGTCGTCGGCTGGTGGTGCGGGTCGTAGCGGCGGCGCCCCCAAGCGAGACGGCGGCTCGAGCTCCCGGGGTTCGTCGGGGACCGGTCGTCCCCCCGGCTCAGGTGGAGGTTCACGGTCGTCGGCTGGTGGCTCAGGCCGTGATGGCGGCGCCCCGAAGAGGGCGTCCAGCGGCGGTCCACGGACGGGATCGTCATCCGCCCGGCCTTCGGGCAGTGGAACCGGTGGCGGCTACCGCTCCAGCGCCCCCGGCGCTCGCAGCGGCGCCTCAGGCAGCTCGACCGGCGCTCGCAGCTCAGCTCCTGGTGGTCGACCCTCACGGCCCGGCGGCCCCCCTCGAAGCGGATCAGGGCGACCGCCATCGTCTCGCGGACCGGCCGTGCGCCGGGGACCGTGGGAGGAGGCTGGTGAGAGCCCGCGCGGCTCTGGTGAGTCCCGGTCCGGATCGGGCGCTCCACGGAGCGCATCGAGATCATCAGCGTCCCGAAGCGACGGACCCCGTAGCGGAGCTCCGGCCCGAGGAGGACGACCCGGGGCTCGCAGCGCCAGGCCCGGCGAAAGTCGAGGCGCCCCCCGTGAGAAGCCGATGCCCAAGTCGTGGGGATCGGTCGCCCGTCGCGGCGCACAGGTCGTTCGCCTCGGTGATGATGGGCGCAAGACCGAGGCACCCTATCCGTCGTCGCCACCACCGCCCCAGGACGAGTGGGTCAGGGTCGAAGATGAGCTCATCGCACCCGAGACCGATACGCTCGCCGAGCCCAGGCGTCCGGCTCCCGAGGTCCCTGGTGACGTGGCGTCGGCGATCCGGCGCTCCGCCAGCGATGCCACGGCGTATCGCCGCGAGAAGCTCGTCGAGCAGATGGGTCGTGCGGCGGAGGCCTATGACCGGCATCGCTACGAGGAGGCGGCACGGCTCGCCAGCCGTCTGGCGGAGGATGTCCCCGATGTTCCCGAGGTGAGGGAGCTGGCCGGATTGGCCTGCTATCGATCCGGACAGTGGCGAGGCGCTGAACGGCATCTCGAGGCGTTCCGCACCGCTCGCACCGAGCCGCGTTACCTGCCGCTCGAGATGGATGCCGCCCGGGCTCTCGGCCGCAAGACCAAGGTCGCCAAGCTCTTCGAAGAGCTTCGTCAAGAGTCGCCCGATCCCAACGTGCTGGCCGAAGGACGAATCGTCCTGGCCGGAAGCCTCGCCGACCGGGGCAAGATCGCCGAAGCCATCGAGCTGCTCGAGACCAACGGAGCGGCGAAGCCCCGCCGCAACCCTGGGGAGCGCCACCTACGCCAGTGGTATCTGCTCGGCGACCTCTACGACAGGGCTGGGGACCTCCCCCGGGCGAGGAACTTCTTCTCCATGGTCGCCCAAGCTGACGCAACCGCCTACGACGTCGCCGATCGTCTCGGGGACCTTGGGATCAAGCGGAACCCCCGGTCGCCTCGCTCACCTCGTCGACCTTCAGGCGGCTCGGTCGGGCGGTGAGGCAAGCCGGGGCCTTCTCGTCCGTGGCCGAGCTGCACGAGCGCTGGCTCGCCTGGAGCAAGGACCGCTTCGGGGTGCTGCTGATCCTCCTGACGGCCAACTACGCCGTGCTGATGACGCTCCCGAGCGAGAACGGAGCCTTCCTGATCGGAGCCGCCGTCGTGGCGGCCACGGTCCTCTTCGCCCTCGACGTGGCGGTGGCTCATCGTCGGGTCCGCATCACCGCTCGGATCCTCGTGCCGCTCCTCTTCGTGATGCCGTTCGCCAACGTGCGGGGCGTGGCGACGTTCCGCGCCCCGATCCCGATCAGCCTCGGCCTGATCCTCATACTCGCCACCGGGGTGATCCTGCTCAGGATCGTCGGGCACGAGCGGGTCAACCTCGGCACGCTCTTCGCCGCCATCGACGTCTACATACTTCTGGGGCTGGTCTTCGCCGAGCTTTTCATCGGATTCTCACGGTTCGGCTTCGCGTCGCCGTTCCTGGCCCAGAAGATGCCGCTCGGACACCCGGCGAATGAGAGCGATTTCGTCTACATGAGCTACGTGGTGCTGACGACGCTGGGGTTCGGGGACCTGACCCCCTATTCGAAGGTGGCCCGGACGCTGGTGGTCACCGAGGCGCTGATCGGCCAGATCTTCCTCGTCACCGCCGTCGCTCGGGTGGTCTCGGTCTTCGGCCTGCGTCGAGAGAGCCTCTCGGCGGGGTCGCCACGGGGTATCGGTCAATCGGAGTCCTGAGCGGCAGTGCGTTACGCTCGGTTCCATGAATCTTGAACAACTCCTCGGCGCTGAAGCCGACAGCCTGCTGAACCACAAAGCCACGGCGTTCCCCGCCGAGGGCCTCATCGCCCCGGGTCCCGATTTCATCGATCGGGTCTTCTCTGCAACCGACCGGTCGCCATCGGTGCTCCGGAGCCTGGGCTCGCTGTACCACCACGGCCGCCTCGGTGGTTCGGGCTACCTCTCGATCCTCCCAGTCGACCAGGGCATCGAGCACTCTGCGGGGGCGAGCTTCGCCAAGAACCCGGCCTACTTCGACCCGGCCCAGATCTGCGAGCTCGCTCTCGCCGGCGAGTGCAGCGCGGTGGCCACCACACTCGGAGTCCTTGGCGCGGTCTCCCGTCGCTACGTGCACCGGATCCCCTTCATCGTGAAGCTGAACCACAACGACTTCCTCCACTACCCGAATACCTACGACCAGATCTCCTTCGCCTCGGTCCAGCAGGCTGCAGATCTGGGCGCGGTGGGTGTCGGCGCGACGATCTACTTCGGCTCGCACGAGTCGGATCGCCAGCTCCAGGAGATCTCGGCGGCCTTCGCCGAGGCGCATCGCATAGGCATGTTCACCGTGCTGTGGTGCTACCTGCGGAACCCCGAGTTCAAGAAGGACGGGGTCGATTACCACGTCTCGGCCGACCTGACCGGCCAGGCCAACCACCTTGGCGTGACCATCGAGGCGGACATCATCAAGCAGAAGCAGCCTGAGAACAACGGCGGCTACAACGCGCTGAAGTTCGGCAAGACCGACCCGTTGGTCTATTCGGAGTTGACCACCGACCACCCGATCGATCTCACCCGGTGGCAGGTCGTCAACTGCTACGCCGGACGGATCCCCCTTATCAACTCCG
>JADGOD010000080.1 GCA_017883125.1 Acidimicrobiales bacterium | reverse complement strand
TCTCGGTACGCCAGGATCTGGTCGATGATCGGATGGGTCCCGACCAGGGCCTCGAGCGTCGCTGCATCAGTCGAGAAGCCGGTCTTCGTCTTGCGGCCCCGCGCCAGGCCAAGCTCCTCGTAGAGCACCTTCTGGAGCTGCTGGGTGGAGTTCACCTTGAACGGGTGACCTGCGAGCTCCTGCACCGATGCCTCAAGGTCTCTCGCTCGCGTCGTCAGGTCATCGGCGATCGCCCTCAAGACTCCGGTGTCCACGGCGATCCCGCGATCCTCCATGCGAGCCAGGACGCGGACGAGGGGAAGCTCGACGTCACGATAGAGAGGGTCCAGGCCCTCCTCGACGAGGGCCGGCTCGAGGATCGAGAACAGGGCTTCGACGAGGACAACCTCGCGGGCCAGATCCTGGCTGTCACCCTCATCCCCGAGGGAGAGCTGGCTCCCCGTGGCCTCCCCCTCGGCGACCGAGACCCCAGGGAGGTACCGACCGACCAGCGAGCGAAGGTCGTAGGTCCCCACCGCGGCGTCGAGGAGGTAGCCCGCCACCGAGGCGTCACCGTCGGGGACCGGGGGCTCGAAGCCCTGCGAGAGCGAAAGCCGCAGGACGCGCTTGGCATCGAGCGACCGCATCGGTCCGGTGCTCGCCAGCACGGCGTGACCGTGCGTCGATGCTGACTCGACCACCGCCACCTCGGGCGACCCGGCTCGGCCCACCGCCAGCTGGGTGCCGTCAATGTTGAGCGCGACCAGGTGGGACTCCGTCGAGGCGGCACCAAGGAGTGCGTCGGCGCTCGAACCGGTGACGATGACTGCCTCGAGCGCCCGCGACTCGGCCTGTGGCTCCTCGGCGATCGGGGCGGTGTCTCCTCCGGCTGATCCGAAGTGCCCTGCTTCGAGCGCCTGGGAGGTCCTCTTCCACAGCGTCTTGAGCTCAAGGCGCTCGTAGAACGCCTGTGCGGTCGCTGGATCCCAGTCACCGAGCTCCAAGGTGGCGGGGTCCACATCGACAGGTGCGTCACGGACCAGGCGCATGACCGAGAGGTTGCGACGAGCCAGCTCCTCGTTCGCCGCGAGGTTCTCCCGCAGCTTGGGGGTCAGCTCGTCGAGGTGCGAGAAGATGCCATCGAGGTCCCCGTAGGTGTTGAGCAGCTTCGCCGCCGTCTTCTCCCCCACCCCGGGGACACCGGGAAGGTTGTCCGACGGATCGCCTCTGAGCGCTGCCAGCATCGGGTAGCGCTGTGGCTCCAGCCCAGTTCGCTCGGAGATGCCCGCCTCGTCATAGAGCGAGTAGTCGCTCACGCCCCTCCGGTTGTAGAGGACGCGCACATAGGGGTCTTCAACGAGCTGGAAGCAATCCCGGTCACCGGTGACCACCACCACCGGCCTGTTCTCGTCTCGAGCACGGGTCGCCAGGGTGGCGAGGACATCATCGGCCTCGTAGCCATCGAGCTCGACGATGGGGATGCCGAGGACGCTGACGAGCTCGCGAATCAGATCGAACTGAGGGAGGAGCTCCTCGGGCGTCTCGGATCGGCCGCCCTTGTAGTCATCGACGAGCTCATCGCGGAACGTCCCGCCCGGCAGGTCGAAGGCAACCGCGAGCGCACCAGGCTCATGATCCCGCACCATGCTCAAGAGCATCGACGCGAAACCGTGCACCGCGTTGGTGACGAGGCCGTCAGAGGTGGCCAGATCGATCGGAAGGGCGAAGAACGCCCGAAACGCCAGCGACATGCCGTCTATGAGGAAGAGCGGCCGCTGCGTGGGTTCGCTCATCGCTCAGGCGCCAGAGATCCCTCGACGATCGAAGTGGCGACGTCTCGCATGCGCGCACGGTTCTGCATGGCGGTCTGCTGGATGAAGGCGAAGGCCTCGTCCTCCTTCATCCCATGGCGATCGATCAGCAGCTCCTTGGCCTGATCGACGAGTCGACGAGTCTCGAGCTTGTCTTCGGCGATCGCCTCAGTCGATCTCTCGTCGACCTCCCCGGCGATGATCCGGTCCTCGCGAGCCAATCGGAGCACCTGCTCGACCGCAGGGATCAGCTCCGCCTTGCGGAAGGGCTTCACGAGGTAGGCCGAGACCCCGGCGTCTCGAGCCTCCTGGATCAGATCCCTCTGACTGAACGCAGTCAGCAGGAGCACGGCCACCTCGTGCCGTGATCCGATCTCACGAGCGGCACGGATGCCGTCCATGCCGGGCATCTTGATGTCGAGGATGACGAGGTCTGGCTCATGTGCGTCGACGAGCGAGACCGCCTCATCTCCCCGGCCGGTCTCAGCGACGACGGTGTAGCCGGCCTCCTCGAGGATCTCCTTGAGGTCGAGGCGGATGATGGCCTCATCGTCGGCGATGATGATCCGAGCAGGGAGTTCCGCCATCAGTTCCCCGTCTCCAGGCCGATCACCCGGAGCAGCTCGTCTCGCTCGGTCTCGACCTTGATCATCTGCTCCTGGGCGTCCCGCCGGGCCCGGTGGGCCAGCTCTGCGTGGCGCGATGCCTCCGCATGCTCCTTGACCGCCAGCGGCGTCTCGCTGACGACCGCTCGGACCCGGAGCTCTTCGACCTCATCGTCGAGCACCTCGATCTGCTCGGAGAGGACGGCTATTTCCTCGCGCAGCGTCACCACACGGCCTTGCAGCTCCTGCACTTTCCGTCGGACGGATGCCTGTCGCACGCCGATATCCTAGAGTCCGCAGCCGAACAGGCTCTCCACGAGCGCCCTAGACGCTCAGCGCGAACCACAACTGGCGCTCATGCGGCGCTGGCCACGGGCCGATTCCCGGGCTCAGGTGGAGCGGCTGGACGCCAGATTCCGGTCCGGCCAGGTCGCAGGGATCCACCTCGAGGTACCTCGAAGGGGCCACGACGTCGGAGATCAGCGATGCAGCGGGGTGGGCGGCGAGAGCTCCGAGGAGCGCTCGACCCAGCCCGGTCTCGAACATCCCCCCCAGGAAGCACGAGACGCCCTCCTCCTGAGCCATGGTCAGAATGGCCAGCGCCGACCGGATGCCGCCGAGCCGTGCAGGCTTGAGGCAGAGCACCCGGCAGGCGCCGTAGCGAACTGCATCACGGGCCGCTCGCCTCGAGGTGATCGACTCATCGAGGCAGATCGGGGTCTCGAGGCTCTGCGCCAGCGTGGCGCAGGCAGCGAGGTCGCGGGTGCCGAGGGGCTGCTCGATGCAGCGCAGGCCGAGGGGATCGAGCTCACGCAGCTCCGCGGCACCATCGAGTGCGAACGAGCCGTTGGCGTCGGCATGGAGGTCGATCTGGGGGAACTCGGACCGCAGGGCAGCGAGAGGGCTGACGCTGAAGCCCGGCTCGATCTTCACCCGCAGCCGCCGAGCGCCGAGCTGCACCCAACCCTGGGCCACCTCGACCACCGTGTCGACGTCGTGGTCCTCGGGGATGCCGATGACGGCGCCGTAGGGCACCGACCTCGACCCAAACCCCATCCACGAGACCAGGCTGGTCTCGTTCCGGCGGAGC
>JADGOD010000079.1 GCA_017883125.1 Acidimicrobiales bacterium | reverse complement strand
CGTCGCAGCCACCGAGCTCGAGCTCACCGATGAGGAGCTCCGACGGATCGACGCCTCGATCCCTGCAGGGGGTGCTGTCGGGGCCCGCTACCCCGGTGAGCGCAACGGCTACGTGGAGTCCTGAGTCAACTCCTAGGCTCGCCCTTGTCCACGAGCACCACTCCTCATCGGTCCCTCGCCCTCGGCTCCAGCGGGCCTCGGTGCAGCCCTGCTCCTGGGTCAATCCGTCGACAGGTATGCGGGTGCGCGCCCTGCCTCGGGGAGGGGGAGGAACAGCGTCGGCGTCCATCGTGCTCATGCACGGGAGGCCACGGTCGAGAGCCGCTGGGCCAGAAGATCGATACGATCTGAAGATGCCTGAGACGTGGAAGACAGTCAGAGCCGACGAGATCAAACCGGGAGACACCATCCGAGTGCGAGGTGAGCACGTCCTCTCGGTGGCACGCATCGAGAACGAGTTCATGGGCCGGGCCGGGATGCTCGCCTTCATCGAGGACAGCTCGGAGCGCTGGTTCAAGGCTCCCACCCCGGCCGACGCCGAGGTCGAGATCCTCGTTCCACCGAACGCCTGAGGTCTCGCACCCCGCGGTGATGGCGGGTGCATCCCGCCGCACCCTCGGACGGGCGCGTCGTGGCCCCCTCGATCGCAGCGAGACCCCCGTACACCCACCTTCCTGGCTCCGGGATGCTGGGTCCTTGGGCAGCCACGTGGGAGCCTTGCCCCCTTCTTCTCTTGATCAACGCTCTTGTTCCGGCCAGCGACACTGCCAGACGGACCCGACTCTAAGGTTCTTCCCGTGACGCAATCGACGGCGACCACAGCGCACACGCCTGACCCAAAGAGGTGGATAGCGCTGGTTGTGATCGCTCTGGCCCAGCTCATGGTCACCCTTGACGCGACCGTCGTGAACATCGCTCTCCCTGACGCGCAGGGGGCGCTCCACATCTCCTTGGCCAACCGCCAGTGGGTGGTGACCGCCTACACGCTGACGTTCGGGGGCTTCCTGCTGCTCGGAGGTCGCATCGCCGACTACGCCGGACGCAAGCGCGTCTTCATCATCGGCCTGATCGGCTTTGCCGGAGCGTCGGCGCTCGGTGGCTTCGCCCCGACCCAGGGCCTCCTCTTCGCCGCCCGCGCCCTGCAGGGCTTGTTCGCCGCAGCGCTGGCCCCCGCTGCGCTCTCACTCATCTCGGTGACCTTCACCGACTCGAAGGAACGAGCGAAGGCGTTCGCCGTCTACGGGGCCGTTGCCGGTACCGGAGCGACGGTCGGACTGATCGCTGGTGGTCTTCTGACGGAGTACGGGTCGTGGCGCTGGTGCCTGTTCGTGAACATCCCGATTGCGCTGCTCGCTGTGGTCCTGGCCATCCCGAACGTCCGAGAGAGCCGGCTCACCGGAAGGATCAAGTACGACATCCCCGGAGCGATGCTCTCCACGCTCGGATTGCTCTCGCTCGTCTACGGCATCACGGAGGCCGCCACGCCGGGTCACGGCTGGGGATCGAGTCGGACACTCGGCTTCCTGGTCGCGGGCGTCGTCCTCTTGGTCGCTTTCGTCCTCTTCGAGTCGCGGACAGAGCAGCCGCTGCTGCCCCTGAGCGTGGTCGTCGACCGCGTCCGGGGTGGGTCGTTCTTGTCCCAGTTCTTCCTCTCGGCCGGGCTGTTCGGCATGTTCCTCTTCATGACCTTCTACTTCCAGGGCGTCCACGGCTTCAGTCCCATCAAGACCGGCCTCTACTTCATGCCCTTCCCACTTGGCGTCATCGTGAGCGCCAGCGCAGCCAGCAAGCTGCTCCCGCGGTTCGGACCTCGTCCTCTCGGCCCCATCGGCCTCATGATGGGAGCCGGCGGACTCCTCTACCTCTCCGGGATCACCGATACCTCGAGCTATGCCTCCACGGCACTTCCTGCCCTCCTCATCATGGGCCTCGGGCTCGGGATGGCCTTCGTCGCGGCGTCGTCGACAGCGCTGTTTAACATCCCGTTCCACGAGTCCGGCGTGGCCTCCGCGGTCTTGAACTCGACGCAGCAGATCGGCGGCTCGCTCGGAACCGCCCTCTTCAACACCCTGGCCATCAGCGCCACGGCAGCATTCGCCGTGGCCCACCCGTGGCGGGGGGCCGCTCTTCCGCCCGGCGTGGGCCCACCTGATGCGCTGACGCACGGGTTCACGGTCGCCTTCAAGTGGGGGGCAGCGAGCCTGGTGCTCGCCGCGATCATCTACTACGTGATGGTCAACGTCGACCGCTACCACCTCGGCCAGCACGACGACGTCGGAGAGCCCGAGACCGTTGATGAAGCACTCCGACTTGAAGGTCTCTCCGAAGACTGACCCTTCGAGTCGGACTCCCACTTCGAATCCTCGCTGGAGGACGACCAGTCGGCAGGCATGGTCGGTAGTTTCCCGGACTCCACCAATCTTCGGTCATTCGAGGAGTGCGCAGAGCCGACCCGCTGCCGGACGTCGTACCACCGAACCGCTCGGGCTAGTTTGCTGTCGGCAGACCCTGGGAGGCGGCCATGATCGAGATCGAGTACAACCCCTACGCGCCGGACGTCCAGTACAACCCGTACCCGTGCTGGAAACGTCTGCGGGACGAGGCACCGGTGTACTACAACTCCGAGCTCACGTTCTACGCGCTCAGCCGATACGACGACGTCCTTGCTGCATTCCTGGACAAGGCGACCTACATCTCCGGTGAGGGAGTCACGATCGAGGGCGTCGACAAGGGGAACGGCGGCCTGATCCAGTTGGATGACCCCGAGCACTCGATCTATCGCAAGCTCCTGGCGCGCGTGTTCACACCTCGGCGGGTGGCTGACCTCGAGCCGTTCATCCGTCGTATCGCGGCGCAGTATCTCGACAAGGTGCGCGACCAGGAGCGGTTCGATGTCATCCAGGACTTCTCCTTGCAGCTCCCGCTGGACGTGATCAGCGAGCTCCTGGGGATCCCCACCGAGCTGCGCGAGCACGTCCATGAGCTGGCGAATCGCTCTGTGGTGCGCGACGCCAGCGGGGGTCCGGCAGCGCTCGAGGACGCCCGGGCGGCGACGAGGGAGACGATGGCGCTCTACACCGAGCTCGTGGTCGATCGTCGCAAGAACCCGCGCGACGACGTCATCTCCATGCTGGTCACGTCCGAGGTCACCGACGAGGACGGTACGGTGCACCCGATCAGCGATGAACTCGTAGCGGCCCAGTTCCGGCTGCTGGCCTCGGCTGGGCACGAGACGGTCATGAAGACGATCGGGAACGGCACGGTTGCGCTGTGGTGGTACCCCGATCAGCGCGCGGAGCTGGTGCGCGACCCGTCGTTGATCCCCGGTGCGGTGGAGGAGATGCTGCGCTGGGACAACCCGGCGCCGCTCGAGGGCCGCTGGACCACCCGCGACGTCGAGCTGCACGGCACCACGATCCCGAAGGACTCGCGGGTGATGCTGGTCATGGGAGCGGCGAACCACGACGACCGCCAGTACGACAACCCCGAGCTGTTCGACATCCACCGCAAGATCGTGAGGCCGCTGGTCTTCGGGTTTGGCGCACACCTCTGTCTGGGAGCTGCCCTCGCCCGACTCGAGATGAAGATCGCGTTTGAAGAGTTCCTGGCTCGGTTCCCCGAGTACGAGATCGACGAGCCGAACGTGGAGCGTGGCGCCATCACCTTCTTCCGCGGGTTGAACAACCTGCCCGTCATCCCCAAGCGCTAAGGGCGGCGGAGAACGCTCACCGCATAGTCGGAGTCCCTGTCGAAGGTGGCACGATCCCAGGTCGTCCAGCGCTCCTCGAGGACCATCCCCGCTCCAATGGACGCTGCATCGAAGTCGACTAGGTCGTAGCCGCGGCCGAGCTGGAAGCCGACGATCATGACACCGTGCTCTCGCACGTGGCCGGCACAGGAACGGATGAGGTCATCGCGGCTCGGCTCTGGGCAGAAGATCGGCACGTTGCCAGCGAGGACGACAACATCGAACGTGCGAGCGAGATCGAGGCTTGCAAGGTTGGCTTCGAGGAACTCAAGCCCAGGAGCGAGGCGTCTCGCCTCGGTGATCATCGATGGGTCCACATCCACACCGACAACCTCGATACCGTGTCGGGCGAGCTCGATGGCCACCCGGCCCGTGCCACATCCCGCGTCGAGCACTGTTCGTGGCTCGAAGCTGCGGACCAGTGTCGCCTCGCCGTGCACGTCGACACCCGTGGCTGCGAGGGCATCGAAGCGGGCTTGATACCCCCTGCCATCGAAGCCTCCCATGACCTCAGTCTGGCAGTCAGGCTCGTGATCCTGGCAGCACCTTCCGGATCCCGCTCGTGGAGTGCCAGGGGGCACGGCGATCTGCCTGGCAGCTCGTGGTGGTCAGACCTGAGTCACTCTGGGTCGACGACCTCAACTGACCGGTGGCAATCGCTCGGTGGGTCGCTACCTCTTGAGAGAGCCGTGCACCACCGGCATCGTGAATGCCTCGGGTCGGATGGTGATCACCGTTCGGGTCACGTCGCGAGGCTCGTACGGATACTCGTCGTGGCCCATGTGGGTTTTGGCCATCCAGTCGACGAACTCACGATCGGTATCGTCAGCGAGCTCCGCAGTCCCCCTGATCATCGCGTAGTGGCGCTGGTCGTCCGGATGAGTCACGCACACGGCGATGTTCGGGTTGCTCTGGAGGTTCCGGACCTTCTTGGCGGCTGACCGACTGCTGATCCGCACCTTGCCGTCGCGGATCATGACGCCGACGGGCACCACCGAGAGGCTCCCGTCGGGGCGCACCGTCGACACGTACCCGATCCGCAGGTGTCCATCGAACAGCTCGAGGACCTCTTCGGGAATGGGGAGGCCATCGGCTGGGTCTGTGGGCATGTGCTCTTCCGTTCTTCTCGTCTCCGGATGTCTCATCGACGCTATTGGATTCGGGCCCGGTTCGCTGAGCGGCTCTGCCCATCGGTCGATGCTGGCGGTGGGCGCAGGCCATGGCATCAACCCATGTCACGGGAAGCGGTTGCGGAGATGGCCAGCGGGGCGCGCTCGAGCGTTCACGAGGACGGCAGGCCATGACGGTCGAAGAAGAAGAGGTCGTCCTCGCCGAGCAGCGAGGTCCCATCCTCGTGCTCACCCTGAACCAGCCCGATCGGATGAACGCCTGGTCCGGGCAGATGGAAGCGCGCTACTTCGACTTGCTCGATGAGGCCGACGATGACCCCACCATCCGTGCCATCGTGCTCACCGGCGCCGGACGTGGCTTCTGTCCCGGCATGGACGCCAAGAGCATCGCCGGCGCCATGACCCCGGGGCAGACCAAGGCCGACCCCCGACCGATCACCCATGCGCTGACAGCACGGAAGCCGTTGATTGCCGCCATCAACGGCGCCTGCGCGGGCATCGGCCTGGTGCAGGAACTCGTCAGTGACGTCCGTTTCGCAGTCGCAGGAGCGAAGCTCGCCACCTCCTTCACGCGACGAGGGCTCCCTGTCGAGTTCTCGTCGTCATGGCTGCTGCCCCGCCTCGTCGGCTACGGGGTGGCAACGGACCTGCTCATCTCAGGCCGGACGATCCTCGCCGAAGAGGAGCTCCGCCTGGGACTGGTCAACGAGGGCGTGCCGGGTGAGCACCTCTTGGAGCGGGCGCTCGAGTATGCCCACGACCTCGTAGAGAACTGCTCTCCCGTGGCGATGGCTGACATCAAAGCGCAGATGGCGGCGGACTGGAACCGGTCCCAGGAGGAGTCGCTCGCGGGATCCTTCGAGATCGCCAGACGACCGGGACGGGACGTCGATT
>JADGOD010000078.1 GCA_017883125.1 Acidimicrobiales bacterium | reverse complement strand
GAGGTTCCAGCCGTTCGTCGCCCACTCCAGTCGAACTCCCCTCTGGCGGAGCTGGTCGGGAGTTCTGGGCGCGGCCATCCACCCATTAGGTCACATCGCCGCCCCGAGTTCCATGCGTCGGGCTCCGCCAAGGGGCACCGGGGATCCCGACGAGTGGAGAGGTTGTCGCCGGGGCGACCGCGAGGTACCCCCGGGGGTATATACTTATTGTTGCACCGATGGTGCCGAGACGAGGAGATGAACGAGATGACGCAGGTGGGATCGGTCGTACCGAAGAGGAAGCAGACCCGTTGGCCGTTGGAGCGAGTCCTGTTCGCTCTGGCGGGAACCATGGTCTTGCTGAGCGGGCTGCTGGCAGCTGTGGTGAGCCCCTGGTTCCTCCTGCTCACCGCGTTCGTCGGGTTGAACCAGTGGATGTTCGTCGTCTTCGGCGCCTGCCCCGCCTCGCTGGTGCTCAGTCGGCTTGGCGTTGCCTCTTCGTGCAGATGACAGTCCTCTCAGAGGCTCTCCGGCCGAGCCTGCCGAGCTGATCGAAGCCCCTCGGGCGGCACAGCGCATGCCTGAGTCGAGAAGCGGGGCTGCCGCGCACGGTGCAGCCGCAGAGCTCAGCTGACGCCTGCATACTTGAGGCATGCCACTGGGCAATCGGATCGTGAAAGCGTTGCTCGCCTCGCCGCTCCATCGTCTGCTGTCTGGCTCGACGGACGTCATCCGATACACCGGAGCAACGTCAGGGCGGGTCTTCTCGACCCCGACCCAGTACGCACGGCTCGAAGACGGCATCGTCATCATGTCGGGGCGCGCCGAGACCAAGCAGTGGTGGCGCAACTTCATCGAGGAGCGCGACATCGACGTGCTGATTGAGGGGCACTGGACTGCGATGAGGGGCCAGGCGCGGCGTGGCTCGGTGGAGCCGGAGGACACCGAGCGGCTGCTCGACGCCTACCTCAAGAGGTTCCCAAGGGTGGCGCGGACGCTGTCGACCGACCCTGCAGAGCGGGTCCGGGCCGCCGTGCTCGTCGAGTGCCACCCCCGGTGAGCACGGAGCGGTCGCTCCCGTCCCGCTGGACCTTGGCCTTCGTCATCGGAGAGCTCGTCGGCTTCTTGCCCCCAGCGGTCCGAGGGGGGTTCGGACCGGATCTTTCAGTTCGAGACGTAGGTGAAGGTGAGGGACGCTCCGGTGCACACGTTGGTGGCGGAGGCCCCGTTGAAGGTGATCGTGCCCGTTCCGGCGACCTGGTGACCGTTTCCGGCGGCGAGGTCTTCGTTGACCGCAACCGGGCTCATCGTGATGAGCCCGGGGCTGGCCGCCGAGCTGCAGCCTCCGACGTTCGAGCTCCAGCTGAGCAGCGAGATGGTCCCGATGAACTCATTGCCCGTTCCGGGGTTGTCGACCGAGAAGGTCACGGTGGCCGAGGTCCCCGGGGCGAGACCTCCAGAGCCTGAGTAGGTGATCGAGGCCTGGTGGAGGACGAGGGGCCTGGGGCCCCCCACCGTGGCGGTGCCCGTGCCGCCGTTTGAGTAGGTGAAGCTCAGCGCCGCTCCGATGCAGGAGTCCTGGTCGACCGGGGCGTCGTTGAAGGTGATGACCCCGCTCGTGGCCACCGCGTGGGCTCCGGGGGCCAGGTCCTGGTTGACGGCGACCGGGCTCATCGTGATCCAGCCCGCCTCAGCAGCGGAGCTGCAGCCCGCGACGTTCGAGCTCCAGCTGAGCAGCGAGATCGTTCCGAGGCTCTGGTCGGTGCTGGCCGGGTTGGTGGCGGTGAAGGTGACGCTGGCCGAGACCCCCGGGGCGAAGGCGCTCTGGCCGCCTGTGTAGAGGATCGAGGACTGGGCGATGGTGATTGCCGGCAGCGCTGCAGGAGTCGACGTCGTCGGGGCCGGGGCGTCGCTCGCCGGTGTCGTCGAGGTGACGGCGATGACCTGGGCGGGGCCCTGAGGAGTGGCGCCCGCTGGCTGGCTCCCCATGGAGATCGCCGCCACCGCGCTGCCCGCTCCCAGGATGACCACATCGACGATCACGACGATCATCGTGAGGCGCCGGAACATCGATCGCTTCGTGGCCTTCTTCGAGGTCGTCTGGACGTCGGTGGGGACGCCCGTCTGGCTCTCGGAGCCCTTGGCTTCTGTCTGGTTCATCGAGTTGTTCTTCATGTGTTCATCGTGCGCTCACCCCCCTTTTTCCAACAGATTCAGCGTCATCGAATCTCGCAGTCCACCTGCTTGCACCTCGTAGGTGCATCTGCACATGTGCACCTGGATCCGGCGGTCGGATGGGCTCGGGAGACGGAGGCCCCGAGGGTCTGCTTGGAGTCATATGGTGGAGTCCAGATGAGAGCTCCGACCACCCTCACGACGACCGCCCCCCCTCGGAGGGCCGTGCGATCGACGTCGCTCGATGGCGGATCTGGGAGAGGTGCTCGATCACACGAGGGTCGGATCGGGTCGAGCGTCGGTCGCAGCCGGTGTGCCCACCAGGGCAACACCGCTTGAATGGAGGTCTCGGAGAACATGGACGACCCCGTTCTGGTGCGAGACGAGTCTCACGTCCGGATCATCACCCTGAACCGTCCTGAGCGACTCAACGCGTTCACCGGTGACTCCTATCGGCTGCTCTCCGCAGTGCTCGATGACGCGGACCGTGATCACGACGTACGAGCCGTCGTGCTGCGGGGCGCCGGACGTGCGTTCTCGAGCGGTGTTGATCTCAAGGTCATGCCGGCCGATGCGGAGGGTCGGGGCGACCTGGGGGACGCCTTCGGTGCTCTGCTCGAGTCGCTCATGGCGATGGGCAAGCCCCTGATCGCCGCCGTGCACGGTGCTGCCGTGGGCTTTGGAGCGACGATCCTCCTGCACTGCGACCTCGTGCTGGTCGCCGAGGACGTCCGCATCAGGATGCCGTTCACCGAGATCGGGATCGCTCCTGAAGCAGGCAGCAGCTATCTGCTGCCTCTTCTCATCGGACCGCAACGTGCCGCCGAGCTCCTGCTCACGTCCCGCTGGGTGGGTGGATCCGAGGCGGTGACCATCGGCCTCGCCACCAGCTGCCATGCCACCGGCTCCGTCCATGACGTCGCGATGTCACTCGCCAGGGGGATCGCCGAGCTCGCCCCGGAGGCCGTGGGTGCGGCGAAGCGCCTGATCCGCTCGGGTCGGACCGAGGCGGTGCGGCTGGCGCTCCTGCGCGAGAGCGATGAGGGACTCCGGCTCCAAGAGACCATCGGCCCGTTCCGGGGTGACCGTCAGAGCTGAGTCGTGTGAAGCGGCTCGAAGGCGACCCCCTCCGAGCGACGGCCCGCTGTTACCGTGAGCACGAGGGAGGGCTTGAGCAGGGTCCCCCGTCGAGAGCAACGGTAGGGAGCCATTGTGCGTGCCGTCGTATTCACCGATTACGAGACGTTTCCCTCACTCCACGAGGTCGAGCGCCCCGTTCCGGGTCCCGGTGAGGTCCTGTTGAAGGTCGCCGGCGCCGGAGCGTGCCACTCCGACGTGGCGATCTACAAGGAGTTCACCGCAACCTCGCCAGTCTCCCTGGCACCGGGGTTCGTCCTGGGCCACGAGAACTCCGGCTGGATCGAGGAGCTCGGTGCGGGCGTCAGCGGGCTCAGAATCGGCGACGCCTATCTCGTCTACGGCCCGATCGGCTGTGGCCGCTGCAAGCCGTGCTCGCTCGGCCAGGACACCTACTGCGAGAACGCCGCATCCATGCCGTACATGGGGCTCGGACTCGGGCGAGACGGTGGCATGGCCGAGTACGTGGTGGTCCCAGCGCGCAACCTCGTGCCCCTGGGCGACGCCGACCCGGTCGCTGCCGCACCGCTGAGCGACGCCGCCCTGACCTCGTACCACGCCATCAAGAACTCCCTCCCGAACCTTGGTGGTGGCGGCAAGTTCGCACTGGTGATCGGTCTCGGTGGCCTCGGTCAGATGGCGGTCCAGATCCTCACCGCGCTCACTGGTGCAACCGTGATCGCCACCGATACCAAACCCGACGCGATGAGACGGGCCGAGGCGAATGGCGCGGTCACCGTGGCGGGCGGCGAGGATCAGGTCGCCGAGATCCGCGCGCTCGCCGGTGGGCGCGGCGTCGACGCGGCGTTCGACTTCGTCGGCGTCACCCCGACGATCAAGGCAGCGCAGGCGTCGATGGCCCAGGGCGGCCGCCTCACGGTCGTCGGCATCGCCAACGGCGCCACCGAGTGGTCCTTCTTCACCGCCCCGTACGAATCGACGATCTCGAACACGTACTGGGGGACGATCGCGGACCTCCACGACGTCGTCGCGATGTATCGAGCAGGTCAGATCCGTCCCGACGTCGAGCTCTTCTCTATGGACGACGCGCTCGAGGCCTACAGGAGGCTCGAATCAGGCGAGCTCTCGGGGCGTGCTGTCGTCGTGCCCCATCAGAGCTAGCGGGGTCCACCAGCACCGCAGGATGATGCTCGGAGCATCGACGGCATCAGTAGATCGACGCCGTGCCACCGCCGTCGAGGTGGATGTTGATGCCGTTCATGAAGCCTCCGAGGGGGCTGACCAGCATGGCCACCGCGAAGGCGACGTCCTCGACCTGGCCGATCCGGTTGACGGTCTGCCCGCAGCCCTTGAGCACGTACTCGGCCGCACGATCAGTGTCGTCGCCCCAGCCCCGCTTGTCGGCGAAGAATCGAAGGAAGTCCATGACGCCCTCCGTCATGATCATCCCGGGCGAGACGGTGTTCACGGTGACACCGGTCGATGCCAGCGCCTTCGAGAGGCCCATCGAGAGGTTGACCAGTGCGGCCTTCGACGGGCCGTAGTCCGGCTGCGCCGAGGTCGGGATCATGCCGGCTCCACTCGAGATCTGGATGACCCGACCCCAGCCTCGCTCCTTCATGCCGGGCACGAGGTGGTGGATGAGGCGCCCGGCGGCGACGACGTTCTTCTGGAAGGTTGCCGCCCACTCGTCGAGAGGCACGTCGAACCACGACAGGCTCTCTCCCTCGTAGCCGCCGCCGGCGTTGTTGATCAGGATGTCGATGCCCCCGAAGGCCTCGAGCGCCACGCTCGCCACGTGGTCGGCACCCTCGTCGGTCGAGAGGTCGCCGAGGGCGGACACCACGGTGGCACCTCGCTCGGAGAGATCGGAGGCGACCTTGGCGGTCCGCTCCTCGTTTCGACCGGTGACCACCACCAGCGCACCCTCGTCGGCGAGGAGACGAGCGATGCCCACCCCGATGCCAGAGCTGCTGCCGGTGACCAGTGCGCGCTTGCCTGTCAGTTGGAGATCCATCGGCTGCCTGCTTTCGTGAGTGGTGTCCCGGTGTGTGAGGGACTGTAGCGACACCGTCGTCGCCGGGCCAGCGACCTTTCGTACCCCCTGGGGGGCAACGGTCCCCGCCGTGGTTTGAACTGGGACTTCGGACCAGACATCCGCCGGAGGCCCGGGGTTGGGATCCCCAGTCCGGAGGTGGCCTCGAGCCGACCTGCCGGCCGGTCTGCGAACATCCAGGGTACGGTGCGGACAGGAAAGGGGGCCGACATGAGCGACAAGTCACCCCGAAAGGCCGTTTCGAAGAAGTCCGGCAAGACGCTGAAGGAGAAGCGCCAAGCCAAGAAGGACAAGGCTGAGAAGGGCCACGGCCTGATCCCCTAATCGATCGACCCGATCGAGATGACGGGTCCCCGCCGGAGTCGCTTCCCGCGGGGTCGCGTGAGCTGCCGGTGTGGCCTCATGGTCATCCGCAAGCGGAGGCGGCTGGGATCCACTGTGCATCCCTGACCTGCCAAGCCGCGGGATCGACCTCCCCACAGCGCCCACGGATCGTGCCAGACCGACGGCCGCGCCTCGAGACAGCTCACGGTTGTCGGCGCCCACCTCATCCCTTCCGCGCTCCGCCGGCGTCGCGCGGCGCTACCGTGTCGAGATCGAGGGGTGCCTCGGTTGGTCGCCACCCCTGAGGAGGCACTTGGAGGTGACGGTGGCGTGAGCAGCGGCGAGGCAGGAATGGCCCTCTTCGAGCGCCGTGGCGAGCACTACTCCCCGACCCTGCTCTCGACCGGTCCGTGGCGTCCGGACGCGTTGCACGGGGGACCGCCGAGTGCTCTCATCGGAGGAGTGGTCGCAGCCGAGGCTGGCGAGGGTGAGCACGTGGCCGGGATCCAGATCGATCTCGAGCGGCCCGTCCCGATCGAGCCGCTCACGATCGTCATGACACGCCGAACGCTGAGCCGGAGGATCTCGCACCTCACCATCGAGCTCCATTCCCCGTCGGGTCGCTGTGTGGCGGCGAAGGCGCTCCTGCTGCGCGGCGAACCGATCTCGACCATCGCCAGCAAGGACGTCCCGCCCACCGCGCCTGATTGCCTGGCACCCATCACCTGGCCCGACCACAGGCCTGGGGAGGCGCTGGTCTTCCACCGAGACGCCGTCGAGCACCGGATCGTCGAGGGCGGCTACAACCTGCCGGGCCCATCCGTGGCGTGGCTCCGCCTGCACGGGCCTGTCATCGCCGGTGAGACCCCGAGCGGGCTGGCACAGCTGCTGGCGGTCGCCGACTTCGGCTCAGCGCTGTCTCAGGCCGTGGCTCCGGGATCTGGCATGGCCCTGATCAACGTCGACGTCAACGTGACGCTGTTCCGAGCACCTGTGGGGCCGTGGTTCTGCCTCGAAGCGACAGGGAACGTGAGCGATGCGGGCATCGGCCTGGCTGTCACCCGGCTGCGCGACCTCGAGGGCCCGCTCGGAGTGGTGACCCAGAGCCAGATCGCACACGTCTACAAGGGAGCGGAGTGATCGGCTCTCGACGCGGCACTGCCCCGGGCAAGCCCTGAGGCAACCCTGCTGATGGGATGACAGAGCCCGACCTCCTCATCCGGAGTCGACAACTCGGTCGGGCACCCCAGATGGGTGCGGGAGCGATGACCGACGATACGTTGTGGCGAGGATTCTCACTACAGTTGTTGGATGGACGAACTGCCCCCGTGCCCGCAATGCCACTGTGTCAACACCTACCCGATGGGTACGTTGCTGATCTGTCCGGAGTGCGCGTTCGAATGGGTTGTCGGTGACGAGTCGGAGTCCCCTGCAGCTGAGGGGGTGATTCGTGACGCGGTGGGCAACATCCTCGCCGATGGCGACACCGTCACAATCGTCAAAGACATGAAGGTCAAGGGCAGCTCGAAGACCTTGAAGGTTGGGACGCGAGTGAGCAACATCCGGCTCGTGCCCGGGCCCGGTGGCCACGACGTCGAAGCCAAGGTTGATGGCTTTGGACCGTTGTACCTGAAGTCGAGCATCATGAAGAAGGCGTGAGCCCATCGCTCGAGAGGTCCCTGACGGCCAGGAGACCCCCGGAAGATCATGGGGTCTCACAACCTCGGTGGCCAGCTCGCGTAGCTCTCATCGCTTTCGTAGGCATTGTGGTCGTCGGCCTGTTCTTCGTTCTGATGGCTGCTTCACACCCGGGCGGCGAACGGCGCGAATCGATGATGCAGAAGCTCGAGAAGGTCCCACTCGCCGCCCCCTCGTCGGCAGCCTCGGTCGTCACCCACGCCATCCCCTCCTCTTGGGCGTCAGGGTGTTCCAACCCGCAGGTGTCGGGAGGCTGGAGTGAGGAGAGGGTTGACACCAACTTCACCTGGTTGACATCCGAGCCGGTTCTACGAGCGGAGGTCGGGCAGACCCTTGGCAGTCAGGGCTGGATTCGCCACGACATCTCGAACGGCGTCGGTCAGGGTCTGGTTCCCCATTGGACCCTCGGTGACGGTATGGGACATCATGGCGACGTCTTCCTCTTCGCCACCCCTCATGGATCGACACAGTGGCTCTTGGCTGCGACCTACCAACCGCTTCCGGTGGGCGCGAACTGCCCTTGATGGTGATCGGTCACACCTCCAACAACGCTCTGGTCGAAACCTGAGCGCTCGTGGAGGTGGCGGAGATCCACCGACCTAGCGGATCTGAGACGAGATGGGGGCGGTCTCCGCACCGCGCCTCGCCAGCAGGCCAAGAGCGCACTCAGACCGATGAGCGCTTCCGTCGAAATAGCCCGCACAGCTCCGATCTGCTCGCTTCGGTATGATCTCGAAGCGGGAGGCACCGTTCCGGTGACGGTTTCTCAAGGGGGATGGCAATGGCTGAGAAGTTGGTAGTTGATTTCGACCATCATTCCAAGGAGTACCGCGAGCACGGCATGGAGATCGCCGCCGAGGTCCGGGAGAAGTGCCCGGTCGCCTGGAGCGAGAACCACGGT
The DNA here is from genome assembly GCA_017883125.1 of Acidimicrobiales bacterium. GTDB lineage: Bacteria > Actinomycetota > Acidimicrobiia > Acidimicrobiales > RAAP-2 > CAIUMH01. The sequence continues at coordinate 217 of JADGOD010000078.1, read as the reverse complement.
GGCTACTGGTTCGTGACCGGTCTCGACGAGGTCAGCGCCTTCTACAAGCGCCCAGACCTCTTCTCCGCCTACCGGGAGCTCGGCAATCCTGACTCGGTCTACAAGGGCATCAGCATCCCGTACGTGAACTCGGACTACGGCGGCGGCTTCCTCGAGATGGACCCGCCCGACCAGCTCGCCTACCGGCGGATCCTGAACCCCTTCCTCTCTCCCGCCG
>JADGOD010000077.1 GCA_017883125.1 Acidimicrobiales bacterium | reverse complement strand
GTGGAGGTCGCTCGCCAGTGGTATGAGTCGGACTCCGACAGAGAGGCCCTGCGGCAGGCCGCTGCGGACTGCAACGTGATCATCGCCACCGGGTTCGTCCCCCGAAACCCAGCAAGCGAGCTGGCGTAGCCCGCCACAGGAACGCGCTCTCAGGAGCGTGCCAGCTCCAGCTCCAGCTCGAGATCAGGCGTGGCGGGGAAGCGGGGGCAGGCGAGGAGAGGGTACCCGGGCAGGGCCGCCAGCATTCGGGGCGCCGGTCAAGTCCTGGCGCTCCTTTAGGGGGAACGACGTCCGGGGACCGTCGCCCGTGCGCCGGGCGATCGTCAGGGCGGTGAACGCTCCGAAGAGCCATCCGGATCCAATATCTCTCAGTCGAGAGCCTACGAGCGGGACGCTGAGGGCAACTTCGCCTTGAGACCGTCAGGGAAGGGACCCCCGGTGTGATCCTCGGCTCTCCCGGTGCGCCGGCAATAGCGGGTTGACGCTTCACCTCAGTTGACGACGCCGACGACGAGGAGGGCGATGAAGACGACCCGGAGGGCAAGGCATCACCCGGCGTGGGTGCGTAGATCGCGCAGGTGATGGCCAGGTCCCGGTCCAGCCCATCTCTTCGAACCTTCGGGGTGCCCCCCTCTCTGCGAGGAGTTGGGGGGGTCCGCATTCCTGGTTGGCGATCCAGCAATCGCCGTGACTTCCCGACGCTTACGGGATCCGTCATCCTCCGTCGCCGCAATGGCTAGGTTCGGGATCTGCGAACGATGCGTGGTAGCAAGTTTGGCAAGAGAGTCGGAGCGACGGAAGGGCAGCCTGGGTGGACATCGGACCGGAGAGGAGAGGGCGTCGACCCGTCGGGCGCGCCACCTTTCGGCGACGCCAGCTGGCCGCCGCCCTTGGCGTGGTCCTGGGGATCGTCCTCATCTGGGTCGTCATCTCGCCGCTGTTCTCCTCGTCGACGACGCTGAAGGGCGGACATCCCTCGACGACCCAGGCCACGACAACGACGACCGCGGCCCCAGCGACGACCACCACGACGGATCCCGGGCTCCTTCCTCAGACTGATGTCGAGCCGCCGACCGATGGAGCATCGCTCATGGCGCGTCTCGGGCCCCTCTTCTCGGCGATACAGACCAACTCGCTGTCCAGCGGCATGTCGGTGTTCTTCCCCGAGTCGGCGTACCTCCAGATGAAGACGGGGATCCTCCCGAACCCCTCGTCGGACTACGCCAGCCGACTGGTGGCCTTCTACGGGATGGATCTGGCAACCTACCAGCATGCGCTCGGGATCGGGGCGGCAACGGCCACCCTGGCGAGCGTCGGGGTGAACCCCGCCTACGCCTCGTGGATCGCTCCGGGAACGTGCGAGAACTCGGTCGGCTACTGGCACCTTCCGAACATCCGGCTCGTCTACAGCACTGCGGGGACGACCCAGTCGTTCGGTGTGGCGTCCCTCATCTCATGGCGAGGGGTCTGGTTCGTGGTCCACCTGGGCCCGAATCCGCGTCCTTCGAACATCGGGACCGTCGACCAGCCAGCGTCCGGCCCGGGCACCCCCGGCCCGCCAGGGGGCTGCTGAGGGCTCTAGGGGACGGCCGGGGGAGGGGCGAGGTCGCCGTTGGGCTGGATGATGGCCGCTGACGGGCCGAAGTCAGCCTGAGAGAGCTGGTTCACGAGGCTGGAGGCCGCCCCGGAGCCGTCGATGGTCGGCTGGCCGTCGCCGGTGGCCGCCACCGAGGTGAAGTGGGCGCTCTGGAACGATCCGTTCCCGCTCAAGGTCACCCTCAGGATCCCCGAGAGGTCCATGGTCCCGCTCGTGGCGAAGTTCTGATAGCCGGCGAAGTTGGCCAGGCTGTAGTTGATGAGGATGCCGTTGTAGTACTCCATGCCGCGCAGGACGTGGGGACCACTGGCCACCACCAGGTTGGCGCCATCGTCGATGGCAGCATGAGCGAAGACCTTGGCGTTGCCCCGGTCCTCTCCCACGTAGGTCTCCTCTTGACCGGTGACGTGCGTCGCCGACGCACCTTCGGCGCCGACGTGCATGTAGACCACCACCACATCGGCCTCCGCCTTTGCTTGGGCGATGAGCGTCTTGGCGGTGGCGAGATCGAGCATGTTGTTGGTGTTCGAGTACGGGGCGAAGTCGACGAAGGCGATCTTGGTCGAACCCTGCGTCGTCAGCCCGATCTGGCCGGGCAGCCCGGCCTGGACGATCCCCGCGCTCTGGAGGGCAGTGGTGGTGTCAGAGAGCCCTTGGGAACCGTAGTCGTGCGAGTGGTTGTTGGCGCTGTTGAGCACCGTGAATCCGGCGCTCTTCAAGATCGGTGCGTAGGCGACCGGGTTCCGGAAGGCGTAGCAGTTGGTCGAGGAGGCTCCGCACTTCGAGCCGCCCGTCGAGTCGGTCAGGGTGCCCTCGAGGTTCCCGAAGACGGTCGGTGCGTTGAGCGCCGAGGCAACGGATCCGAAGTACGAGGCGGCGTTCCCCGGGAGATTCGGGGTGTTGCCGAGCATGGTGTCGCCGACAAACGTCATTGTCACCGGGTTCGTTGCCTTCGTCGTCGTGGTGTGCACCACCGTTGTCGAGGTGGTGGCCTTCTCGCTGCCCTTCGACTTGGGCGAGAATCCAATCAGGCTGGTTGCGATGAGCACGACCCCGATCAGCACCGCGGCGGCGACGAATCCGGTCACAACTCGACGGCGGAGGTAGGTGCGCTTGGAGGCGTGGCGGCCGCGAGGGGCCCGAGGCATCACCACGTCGCAGGGAGGGTCAGGAGCCGTGTCATGAGTTGTTCATTCTCCCTCATCTTCACCAGGGTTGCTGTACAACCCCCGGGACCCGGGTGAATACGGCAAAGAAGTCCTTGGTGCTCGAGAAGAGGAAGCGGTTCGAGGTCTGTTGGGGGTTCGGCACGTCGAGGGTCGGATTCCCCGCACCCGGGGCTCCGTAGGTGACGAAGATCGGCCAGGCCGGGTTGATGTCGAGCTGCATCCCTCGGATAGCGCCTGCCTGGATGAGGATCTGAGCCAGCGTCGCTGCGGTCTGCTGCGATGCGGCGACGTAGATGAGGTTCCCCTTGGCGTCGATGCCGAGTCCGGTCCGCCAGACCGCAGGGACTCCTCCGAGGGTGATGCCCCAGTTGGTCCCGTCTTGGGTGGCGGCCGTCGGAGCTCCGTTGTCGACCAGCATCGCCAGGTTCTGACGGGCCATCACGACGTTGGGTGGAGGGGTCGTCCCGCTCTGCCAGTTGATGATGTCGACGGATCCGTCCGTGTACGACACCACCGTGGCGACGCCGTTGCGCATCGGGAAGTACACGGTCCCGTTGGTGTAGAACCCGGCGGCGGTGTCCGCTTCGTAGAACCCTGAGTTGAAGGTCGCCATCAAGGTCGACCGCGAGGAGGTCGGGACCATCTCGGGCCCACGGTTCAAGGTGGTCTCTCCCGGACCCTTGTAGCCGGGGTAGAGGGCCAGCTGGGTCGAAGACGTTCGGATCCACGAGGCATAGGCGGTGATCGACGGCTGGCTCGGCTGGGGCCGCCATGTCGTGGTCATGACTGCGGGCGGTCCGGGCACCCAGGGGTCTTGAGCCACCCACTGGCCCTCGCCGGATTGGGCGGGGCTTACCGGCGTCTTGATGGCGGCGGGGGCGTAGGGCGGGAGCGTTGTCGTGGTGGTGGTCGGCATCGTGGTGGTGCTCGTCGGAGACGTGTTTGTGCTCGGCGAACCCAGAGCGAACCAGCCGAGGAGGATCAGGCCGATCAGGACGAGAGCGGCCGAGGGCAGCAGGCGGCGGCGCTGACGGCGGCGACGCTCGTGGCGCCGATGATCGAGGGCGGTGTGGCGGTCGACCCGAGGGGTGACCGAAAACGTCTCATGGGTATCGTCCGGTCCGGTCACGGCTCTGATCGTAAGGATCTCCAGCCTCGAACTCAAGGACGCTCGGGGCTGAATTCCGAAATCGTCACTCCGCCGTGTCACAATTCACCTCGTGACAGCGACCTGGTTCGACGGAGAAGTGCTGGCCTTTGACCTCGAGACGACGGGCGTCGACAAGTTCAACGACGTCCCGGTCTCCTTCGCTCTTGTGACCATGCGGGGCGGGGAGGTCATGACGAGGAGGCACTGCCTGGTCAACCCCGGCCGGCCGATCCCTCCCGGTGCGGCGGCGATCCACGGGATCAGCAACGAGCGAGCCGAGGCCGAGGGCATCGAACTTGCCTCCGCCATCGAGGAGATCTCGACGACGCTGCTCGAGACCTCGGCGAGCGGGGTTCCAGTGGTCGGGTTCAACCTGAGCTACGACCTCACCATGGTCGACGCGTGCTCTCGGGGGCTTGGCAAGCAGGGACTCAAGGAGCAGGGGTGGGTCGGCCCCGTCCTCGATCCTCTGGTGATCGACCGTGGCGTGGACCGCTACCGGTCGGGCAAGAGGACGCTGGAGACGATGTGCGATCGCTTCGGCATCGAGAACACTGCTGCCCACGACGCAGCGGCCGATGCCATCGCGTCGGCCTTGGTGCTCCGGGCGCTTGCTGATCAGCACCCTGAGGTGCGGGAGACCGACGCCGCCGCACTGACCGCTCAGCAGGTCGCGTGGCATCGAACCTGGGCAGAGAGTTTCGACAAGTGGTTGCGAGAGAAGGGGCGACCTGGGATGGACGAGCGCGACTTCGTCTGGCCGATCTCGGGAACCGTCGAGCTCCTCGGTTGAGCACCGGTCGACGGGCCATCTGACCAGGCCTGAGACAGAGCGGTGCTACGCTCAAGGCCCGAAGGGGCCGTTGGCGCAGTCTGGTAGCGCACTTGCATGACACGCAAGGGGTCACAGGTTCAAGTCCTGTACGGCCCACCATTGAAAGCCCAGGTCACTGGGTGTTTCGCTTCCTCCTCCCTCCACCTGTCGCACCTCACGAGTAGGTTTGTCAGCAAATCCGTCAGCAACGGGATT
>JADGOD010000014.1 GCA_017883125.1 Acidimicrobiales bacterium | reverse complement strand
CGATTCATGTACACCGTAGCGATCACCGGGGCGATGCAGGTCGCCACCCTCGTGATCATGACCAGGGTGGCATCGAGATGAGCACGGAGATGAACGCTGAGATGACCACTGACGCTCCCGCCCCCGGCTCGCTGGCCTACGGCAACACCTACCCGCCCGTCGACCTCCTCGCCATCGTCGCTCTGGGGCTCGTCGTCATCGGCGGGGTGATCATGGCTTCCCATGTCCCGCGGCACGTCCCGCTCACCCTCCCGCTCGCTCTGCTGATGACGGCGGTCGTGCTCCTGGCGATCGCCGGGGTGCTGCTGGTGCGCATCAAGCGCTTCGCGTGGGGGAAGTTCGGCTTGGTCTTCAAGTGGGCCTTGCTGGCCTATGGGATCTCGGCGGGGATGATCGGCTTCGCCTTCATCCACGATCACACGAGGGGCTCCGCGTTGGTGGTGGTCCTCGGGATGCTCGCCGTCTACGCGTTGAGCGTGCCGACGGCGATCGCCTACACCGTGGCTCGGTATGCGAACGAAGAGGACCTCGAAGGCTGACCGACCGAGCAACCGGTGAGATGGATCTCGCCGGGTGAGGGGCGCTCAGCTCAGAGGCCGTAGCGTGGGGTGCGGTGACGGACGAACCTGGTGATCAGCCCTCCCGAGAGGAGCTCATGGCGCTTGTCGCGTCGCTTCGCGAGGAGGTTGCGCGGCTTCGAGCCGAGATCCAGCGACTCCGCCGGGATCATCACGAACGGCCGCCCCACTACGAGTGAGCGATGAGTGCCCTCAACCTTGAGGAGCCAGGGCAGCCTCCAGCGAGGTCGCTCCGAAGGGGATCGTCACCGGCTTCTGGTGGTTGAAGCCGGTCAGCAGCGAGGTCTGCTTGCCGACCACGGCGTTGACCACGATGCTTCTCAGGACGTAGGGCGTCCCGTCGGTCTGGACGGAGAGCGTCTGGGTCGTGAAGTTGGCCACGACGGCGACATCGATGGCCTTGGAGGTCCCCACCGTGGTCACGGCGCCTTTTGTCATCGGCTGGCCCTCGGGGAGGCAGTTGGCCAAGGTCGCCGAGAGGTTCGAATAGGGGATGAAGGGTGCGGCGATCGGAGCGTTCGAGCTCGATGAGGCTATCGAGATCCACCTGTTCGCCAGCGACTGCGCAGAGGCCCCGACCGGGGTGCTCGTCCAGTAGGTGGCCGGGGCCCTGAGATAGGTCACGTTGGGGGCCACGATGACCTGAACGGTTCCGAGCTTCAGGTACTGCAAGACACCGTGGTCGGCGGCGGTGCTCATGATCCACGACATCGACTTGAGGCCGTTGACGAGGGATGGCTTCGCGAACACGCTCGCCACGGCGACCGACTTCACGGGAAGGGTGTCGGCGCATCCCTGGGTGACGATGTTCTGGGGGCTGGTCGCTGCAAGCCCGGTGAGCGGGGCGGTCGTCGTCGTCGTTGGCGCCGAGGTGGTTGACGATCCGCAGGAGGCGATCGTGAGGGCGAGTGCGGCGACGATGCCCACGGGCAGAGCTCTGAGGAGGGGCGCTCCAGCCAGCGTGTTGCGAATGGCGGGAGCGTCGGTCATCGAGCAAGACGGTATCGGGGGAGCCGTGCTCAGGCAACACCGCCGAGGGCGCTCCAGACGAGGTATCACCCACTTGGCGTCGTTCGTCCTCCACCATCGAGGGTGCGGTGAAGGGGTTCTCTGAGCTCCGGCTTGAAGGAGGAGACATGGCGGAGATCAAGAAACACCTCTCGAACGCGAGAGCGGCTGGACGGGTGTCGCTGGCGGATCACGCGCCTGCCTACCGCTACGGAGCACTGCTGTTCATGCTCATCGCGACGTTCTTCTTCATCGGCTCGGCACCGCAAGGGCGATGGCAGCCGCTGGCCATCGTCCTGGTCGAATCGGCCACGCTGCTCGTCGCCCTCCTCGCCTCCGGAGCCCGACGCCTCATCGTCATCGTCTCCTTGGTGTTCATCGGAGTGAGCACCCTCGCGGGGCTCTCGGCGGGGATCAGCGGGAGCGGGCACCTGGCCACCGCGACGTCCGGACTGCTCGTCCTGCTCGTGATCGTGGCGCCGGTGACCGTGGTCCGAGGCCTTGTGGCGCGGCGGACCATCGATCTCAAGACGGTGCTCGGGGCGCTCTGCCTCTACGTGATGGCGGGACTCTTCTTCGGCACGTTCTTCTCCGCGATCCAGGCGATCTCGCACCATCAGTTCTTCGTCCAGATCAACCACGGCAACCCGTCGGACTTCCTCTATTTCAGCTTCATCACGATGACGACGGTCGGCTATGGCGATCTGACCGCAGCGCGCGGGTTCTCCCGGACGCTGGCCTCGTTCGAAGCGACGTTCGGCCAGCTCTACCTGGTCACGGTGGTGGCCCTCTTGGTGTCGAACCTCGGGCCGGCGTTCAGGCGCAACCGTGATCTCCAGGCGTCGGCCCAGGCCGATGAGTAGCCTTCGGATCCATGGTTGACGAAGGAAGTGATCTCGACAGGCTGGCGGCCCAGCTCGACGCCGTCGAAGCGGCCATGGCGCGGCTCGATGCGGGGACGTACGGGACCTGCGAGCAGTGCGGTGAGCCGCTGACGTCCAGCGCCCTCGAGGCGGACGTCACGGCGTCGAGGTGCGCGAGCTGTGCCCAGACGCGAAACGACGGCTGAAGGGGACACCCCGAGGGGCGCCGATCCAGCCGTCGTCGAGTCGCTACTTCTTGGTGGCCCAGAAGATCTCGGCGATGGCGTCGATCTCGTCGATCAGACGCTGGCCGACGGCCGGGTCGTTGGTCTTCTTCGCTTCGCCGGCAGTCTTGGTGGCCTTCCAGACCAGGTCGTGGAGATCCGGGTGGGCGGCGAGGTGCTCGGGCTTGAAGTAGTCGGTCCACAGGACCCAGAGGTGGTGCTTGACCATCTCGCTGCGCTCTTCCTTGATGAGGACGGCGCGGACCTTGAAGTCGGGGTCGTCGGAGCCGGCGTACTTTTCCTGGCACGCCTTGACCGACTGGGCCTCGAGGCGGGCTTGGGCCGGGTCGTAGACGCCGCAGGGCAGGTCGCAGTGAGCAGAGACAGACCGAGGTGCCGAGACGGCGTCTGCGAGGGTGAGGATCCGGTTGATGAGGCGCATGGTTTGCTCTCCTGTGATGGCTTGTCGATGCCGGACCTGGTGGTTCCGGCCACAATTGGATGGTGCTCAAGACTGTAGCCACCGATCACCCGCACCGCTGCCGGACGAAGGCGGCATCTGTCGTGGTCGCCCTGGGAGCCCTCGGTGCGCTCAGTGGGTGGGGGCTCACCCGATGCGAGGTCGACGGTCTCTCGATGGCGCCGACCCTCCTTCCCGGGGACCGGCTCCTCCTGCGCCGTCGCCTCCCCGGCGGTCGGCTCCGCCCCGGCATGCTCGTGGCGTTCGCGGATCCCCGGGTAGGGGAGGACCGCCTGCTCATCAAGCGGGTGAGCGCGATCGATGGCGAGGACGTCACCGTGCACGGGGACAACCCGGCGGCCACCACCGATTCGAGGCAGTTCGGTCCGATCCCGCGCTCGTCCATCGACTGGGTCGTGGTCCGTCGCTACCTGCGCCTCGACGAGGTGAGCCCGCGCCGCTGAGGATCTGATGGCACACGTCTACGCTTGGCCACGTGGCGGTTGATCCTGGAGAGCGACTTCGAGAACTGGGAGCGTTCATCCGCGAGCAGCGCTCGTCGAGCCGGCTGTCGCTCCGGCGCCTCTCAGAGCTCGCCGGGATCTCGAACCCGTACCTGTCGCAGATCGAGCGGGGCCTGCGCCGTCCCTCCGCCGAGATCCTCCAGCAGATCGCCAAGGGCCTGGCCATCTCTTCAGAGACCCTCTACGTCCGTGCCGGGATCCTCGAGGCCGACGCCGAGCAGGATCTCGAGGTCCACATCAACGCAGACCCCAAGCTCTCGGTCGATCAGCGTCAGGCGCTGATCCAGATCTACCGATCCTTTGTCCAGGAGCCTACGGAGGACGCCGACGCCGGTGGGGCACCTCCAGAGGCCGACCGTTAGAGTCGGGTGGGCGATGAAGCGTCTTGCCATTCTCTCGCTGCACACCTCCCCGCTGGCCCAGCCGGGAACCGGGGACGGTGGAGGGATGAACGTCTACGTCCGCGAGCTCGCCGGGGCGCTGGCCAGGGCGGGAAACCGCTGTGACGTCTTCACCCGGGCCGAAAGCCCCGATGAGCTCGGCGAGCTCGTCGTCGAGCCCGGCTTCGTCGTCCACCGGGTGGCGGCCGGTCCCGTGGGACCTGTGGGCAAGGAGCACCTCGAGTCGCTCGTCCCCGAGTTCACCGACCGGGTGTTGAGCGCCATGACGACGCCGTCCGGCACGGCGATCTCCGAGAGAGACGGCGGCGCGTACGATGCCGTCCACGCCAACTACTGGCTCTCAGGCCTGGCGGGCCACACGATCAAGCACGAGCTCGACATCCCGCTCGTCTCGACGTTCCACACCCTGGACCGGGTCAAGGCCGAGGCGATGCCCGAAGAGGTGGTCGCCGATCTCTCGAGCCGCCGAGCGGAGGCCGAGGCTGTCGTGATCGGTTGCTCTGACGCCGTCCTCGCCTCCTGCAGCGTCGAGGTCGACCAGCTGATCGATCTCTACGACGCCGATCCGGCCCGGGTCGTGGTCGTCCCGCCTGGGGTCGACCACGCGTTCTTCGGGCCCGGCGATCGGATCCAGGCCCGCAGGGCGCTCGGTCTCCCGGGCACCGGATCGCTGCTCCTCTTCGTCGGTCGGATCCAGCCGCTCAAGGGCGCACACGTCGCCGTCGAGGCCCTGGCCGAGCTGCGGGGCCGTGGCCTGGATGTGACGCTGGTCATCGTGGGAGGACCGAGCGGGCTCGAGGGCGGTGCCACCTTGGCCCGGCTCCACGAGACCGTTGAGCGCCTCGGGATCGCCCCGCACGTGATCTTCCGTGCCCCCCAGCCCCATGAGCTGCTCTCGTCGTACTACCGGGCTGCTGACCTCACCGTGGTCCCGTCCCGATCAGAGAGCTTCGGACTGGTCGCTCTCGAGTCCCTCGCTTGTGGGACCCCGGTGGTGGCCTCGGCGGTCGGAGGGCTCTCGACGCTGGTCATCGATGGCGTGACCGGCACGCTGATCGACGGATGGGACCCGATCGCGTACGCCTCGGCGGTCCAAGGGATCCTCACCGAGCCGCTGCGGGCCGCCCGGTTCTCGACTGCCGCGGTGATCGATGCTCGCCGGTACACCTGGGGGTCGGCGGCCACACAGCTCAGCCAGCTCTTCGACGACCTCGTGGCGCGCCACCTCGTGAACTGCGGATAGGCGTCGTGGGACGCGTCGATCTCTCCGAAGACGAGGAGCGGGACCTGGTCGTCTCGACGATCGATGCCTGGGCGGCGCGCACCCTCGAGGCCGAGAGCCCGCTGGTCGCCGTCGAGCGGGCGGAGGTGACCGACCGGACCGCGAGCCACCGCTGGCTCCTGCGCTTCGCAGGCGAGGAGAAGGACTTCATCACGCTGTGGCTCACCTTCCACCAGCGAACGCTCCACTTCGAGACGCAGTTCATGCCGGCTCCCGAGGCGAACCAGGTCGAGGTGATGACGTACCTGCTGCGTCGGAACGCCCATCTGATCCAGATGTCGTTCGCGTTCGGTCCCGAGGACGCCATCTACCTCATCGGCCGCGTCCCGGCGGCACAAGTCGATGACGACGAGCTCGACCGGATCGCAGGGTGCTCGATGATGTACGTCGATGACCACTTCCCGACGGCGATGACGCTCGCCTTTCCCGGGATCTACCGACGACGTCCCCGCCGCGCCTGACGGCGCAGGCCTTGTAGCCTGGGGTGATGGCCGCACAACTTCTCATCTTCGGTGGGGGACAGATGGGCACCGCCCTGCTCGAGGGGATCATCGCCTCGGGGGCCGTGGCCAGCGACGACATCGTCGTGATCGAGCCCGACCCCGAGCGCCGGGCCATGCTGCGCCTGGCCCACGACTCCCTGGTCCTCCTCGACACCCCCGAGCTCGAGCACATCGGCCCCGAGACCTCCGCGCTGATCGCGGTCAAGCCCGACGTGGCCGAGGGTGCGACCCGCCTGGCCGGCGCCTTCGGCGTCAAGCGGATCCTCTCGGTGGTGGCCGGGATCTCGTCGGCCCGCCTCGAAGCGACGCTCTCTGTTCCGATCCCCGTGGTGCGCGCCATGCCGAACACCCCGGCCATCGTCGGCGCCGGCGTCACGGTGATCTCGGGCGGCAGCCACGTCACGAAGGACGACCTCGACTGGGCCGAGAGGCTCCTGAGCTCGGTGGGGACCGTGCTGCGGCTCCCCGAGAAGCAGCTCGACGCGGTGACGGGTCTCTCCGGTTCGGGTCCGGCCTATGTCTTCTTCCTCGCCGAGGCGCTCATCGAGGCCGGGGTGACCGCCGGGCTCTCGCGGGAGGTGTCCCGGACGCTGGCCGTCGAGACGATCCTGGGAGCCGGCAAGCTCATGTCCCAGTCGGGGCAGAGCCCCGAGGTGCTCAGGGCCCAGGTCACCTCACCCGGAGGGACGACGGCCGCCGCCGTGCGATCGCTCGAGGCTCGAGCAGTCCGCTCCGCCTTCGTTGAAGCGGTGATGGCTGCCGTCGAGCGGTCCAAGACCATCGGGCGCTGAGGGGCCCCGGCTCGTCTCCTGAGGTGCCCCGCCGGGGGCGCTGCCCTAGGCTTCGGATATGGAGCGCCACTTCGGTCTGAACGACCGACCTCTCCCGGAGCCGACCGTGGCTCGACTTCCGATCTACCTGCGGATCGCCGAGGAAGCCGTGCGCAGCGGCGCCACCACGATCTCCTCCGACGAGCTCGCAGGTCTCGCCGGCATCAACGCCGCCAAGGTCCGCAAGGACCTCTCGCTGCTCGGCTCTCTCGGCACGCGGGGCACTGGCTACGACGCCGCGCAGCTGGCTGGCGTCATCGATGGGATCCTCGGCGCCGAGCTGGACTGGCCGGTGGTGATCGCCGGGGTGGGGAAGCTCGGACGGGCGCTGATCAACGCTCGGGGGTTCCTGACCGGTGGCTACCACCTCGTTGGCCTGGTGGACGTCAACAGCTCGGTCATCGGCGAGCAGATCGGCGAGCACATCGTCTCGAGCTTCGAGCAGCTGTCTGCCTCGTTGAGGAACCCTCCGAAGATCGGGGTCATCACCACTCCGGACCACTCCGCCCAGGCGGCCGCCGAGAGCCTGATCGCCCTCGGCGCCCACTCGCTGCTCAACTTCGCCCCCAAGGTTCTCGATGTCCCCGAGGGGGTCCGGGTCCGCTACGTGGACCTCTCGATCGAGCTCCAGATCCTGAGCTACCACGCCGCCCGGGAGGCGACGAGCGAGCCCGTCGGCCTGCTGGCGACCGTCGGCGTCGAGGCCGATCAGCTCCGTCCGACGCCTTGGGCGGAAGCCCCGGGCGTCAGCCCGTAGCATCAGTAGCCCCACGCTGAAGAGGAGTTCGACTACCCCATGTCCGTCGTCGTCATCGGTCTTGAGCACCAGAAGGCACCCTTCGACGTGCTCGAGCGCGTCATCGTGCCTGATGTCGAGGTCGGCAAGGTGCTCACCGTGCTCAGGGCGCACGAGAACGTCCGTGAGGCGGTCCTGGTCTCGACCTGCCTGCGCACCGAGGTCTACGTCGTGGTCGACCGGTTCCACGATGCGGTCGACGACGTCATGGAGCTGCTGGCCGAGCGATCCGGCGTCGAGCGCTCGGTGCTCGAGGAGCACCAGTCGGTCTACTTCGACCGCGGGGTGGCCACGCACCTGTTCCGAGTGGCCGCCGGGCTCGAGTCAGCGGTCCCCGGTGAGACCGAGGTCCTCGGCCAGGTCCGCCGCTCCCTGGAGCGGGCCACCGATGAAGGGGCGATCGGGCCGTCGCTCTCCGCTCTGTTCCGCGCGGCGGTCTCGGCCGGACGCAAGGTCCGCACCGACACCGGGATCGCCCGAGGGACGATGTCGTTCTCGCACGCCTCGGTCGAGCTCGCCGAGGCGCATCTCGGTGGGGACCTCGGCGGCGCCAAGGTCGTGCTCCTCGGTGCGGGAGATCTCGCTGCGGGCACGTTGAGCGCACTCATCGACCCCCGACGGGCGCACCGCCCCTCTGAGGTGGTGGTGGTGAACCGCACCGGCGACAACGCCCGGGCGGTCGTCGACGGTCTTGAGACGGATGTCTCGGTCCGGGTCTCCCCGCTCGACGCGCTCAGCGACGAGCTTCGAGGAGCGCGGCTCCTGATCACGGCGGTCGAGTCCGAGCTCCCGGTGGTCGACGGGACCCATACCGAGGGGATCGTCGGATCGCCGCTGCTGATCCTCGACCTCGGGATGCCTCGGAACGTGGCGCACGCCGTCGGAGAGGCGCCCGGTGTCGACCTCCTGGACATCTCCGACTTGCGCAGCGTGGTTGAGCAAGCCCGCGACGAGCGCCGCAGCGAGGTGGCCGCCGCCGAGGCCGTGATCGTCGAGGAGGTCGCGCGGTACCTCGAGAACGAGCGGGGGCGGGGAGCGGCTCCCATCGTGGTGGCGCTCAGAGAGCGCCTCGACGCCATCCGCCACTCGGAGGTGGCGCGCCGCTCCGGCGACCTCTCCGATCTGAGCCCCGCCCAGCGCGAGGCGGTCGAGGCCCTGACCCGCTCGATCGTCGCCAAGTTGGTCCACGAGCCGACCGTGGCGCTCAAAGAGAGCGCGGGCACCCCGCGCGGCGAGCGCCTCGTCGAGGCCGCACGCCAGCTCTTCGGTCTGTGAGGCTCTGAGCGTGGGGGCCCAGGTGCGTCTGGCCACACGAGGCTCACCGCTCGCGCTGGCTCAGGCCCACTCAGTCTCATCGTGGATCGAGTCGGCGCATCGGGGGCTCACCGCCGTCGTCGTGGTGATCGAGACCACCGGTGATCGTCTATCGACCCAGCCGCTCTCCGAGCTCGGCGGCCAGGGGATCTTCGCTAAGGAGATCCAGCGCGCCGTCCTCGACGGCGAGGCCGACGTGGCGGTCCACTCTGCCAAGGACCTCCCCTCCGAGAAGCCCGAGGGCCTGGTGCTCTGCTGCGTCCCTGAGCGGGTCGATCCCGCCGACGCCCTGGTCGGCCGATCCCTGGCCGGGCTGGGCCCCGGGGCCACGGTGGCGACCGGCTCTCCGCGCCGGCGCGCCCTGCTGGCGGCGATGCGCCCGGATCTGAGCTTCGTCGAGCTGCGCGGCAACATGGCTCGTCGGTTCGCCGCGGCGGGAACCAACGGAATCGACGCCGTGATCGCCGCGGTGGCCGCCCTCGAGCGACTCGGGCAGTCCGAGCTGCTCGCCGAGCGCCTCGATCCGGAGGTCTTCACCCCGCAGGTCGGCCAAGGAGCCCTGGCGATCGAGGCGCGCCTCGGCGATCCGGTCATCGATCTCCTCGCCGCGATCGACGATCCGGTCGCCCATCGCTGCCTCGTCGCCGAACGAGCGTTCCTCACTGGCATCGGCGCCGGATGCACCGTCCCGGCGGGGGCGTGGTGCACCGAAGAGGCCGGAGCGCTCCGGCTGCGGGCGGTCATGGCCGATCGAAGCGGTGTCCTCGAGCGCAGCGAGCAGACCGGCACCGATCCGACGTCGGTCGGTCTGGCGGCAGCCAACGCACTGGCGCACCTGATCCACACAGGCCCATGACACCGAGGTCGCTCGACGGCGTCTCGGTCGCCCTGACCCGACCGGCGGGGAGGAACGAGCCTCTGGCCGCCCTGCTCGCCGCTGCGGGAGCGACCGTCGTCGTCGTTCCGCTGATCGACATCGGCCCGGCCGATGACGCCGGTGCCCTCGGCCGCGCGCTGTCGTCGCTCGATGAGGTCACGTGGGTGGCGGTGACCTCGGCATCGGCGGTCCCGGCGATCCTCGGCGCGGTCGATGACGTCAGAGCACTCGAGCGATGCCGAGTCGCCGCGGTGGGCCCAGCCACGGCCGAGGCCCTTCGGGAGGCCTCGGTCCGGGTCGATGTGGTCGGCGACGGATCGGGGGGATCCCGGCTCGCCGATCTGCTGGGTCGGCCCGGGATCGGCGGCGGGGCCGTGGTCATCGCCGCGGCCGCCGAGCCGCGTCCCGAGCTGGGGGAGGCCCTCTCGGCGGCGGGCTGGTCGGTGGACCAAGCCCCGGCGTATGCGACGCGCCCTGTGGCGCCCGGTGAGACCGAAGCGGGCGCCGTCCTCGGTGCCGACGTCGTCGCCGTGGCGTCGCCGAGCGCGGTGCGATCGCTGGTGCAGCTGGCGTCGGTCGCGGCCAGAGAGACCTCCGAGGTCCGGCTCGTCGCCATCGGGGCGACGACGGCGACCGAGGCGCGGCGAGCGGGGTTCGCCGACGTGACCGTTGCGGAGC
This sequence comes from Acidimicrobiales bacterium, assembly GCA_017883125.1. Taxonomy (GTDB): domain Bacteria; phylum Actinomycetota; class Acidimicrobiia; order Acidimicrobiales; family RAAP-2; genus CAIUMH01. Next base: position 9,455 of record JADGOD010000014.1, on the reverse strand, counting down.
GGCCGAGCGATCAGGGGCTCTTCGACGCCGTCGTCGACTCGGTCCGTCGTGGCCCCGCACGTGCGTAGGCTTGATTTCGTGGATGATCTCGCCCGTCGGCCTCGTCGGCTCCGTCGTACCCCCGCCCTGCGTCGGCTCGTGGCCGAGACGCGCCTGACGACCGCCGATCTGATCGCCCCGCTCTTCGTGGCCGAGGAGATCACGGCGCCCCGGCCGATCGCCTCGCTCCCCGGACATTTCCAGCACACCCTCGACTCGCTGGTGGCGGAGGTGACCGCGCTGGTCGATCTCGGGGTGTGCGCGGTGACGCTCTTCGGCGTGCCGGCCACCAAGGACGCCGTGGGGACCGGAGCGTCCGATCCAGGGGGGATCGTCCAGGTCACCCTGCGCCGGCTCAGCGAGGAGCTCGGCGACGCCGTGGTCCTGATCCCCGACCTGTGCCTCGACGAGTACACCGATCACGGTCACTGCGGCGTGCTCGACGCCTCGGGGGCCGTCGACAACGACGAGACCCTCCGCCGCTACCAGGCCGCCGCCGTGGCCCAGGCCGCCGCCGGAGCCGACCTGGTCGCACCGAGCGGGATGATGGACGGTCAGGTCGGAGCGATCCGCGCCGCGCTCGACGAGGCTGGTCACACCGAGGTCGGGATCCTCGCCTACTCGGCGAAGTACGCCTCGGCTCTCTATGGGCCGTTCCGCGAGGCGGCCGACGTCGAGATCGTCGGTGGCGGAGACCGACGGGGCTACCAGCAAGATCCGGCCAATCGCCGAGAGTCGCTCCTCGAGGTGGCGCTCGACGTTGAGCAGGGTGCCGACATCGTGATGGTGAAGCCCGCTCTCACCTACCTCGACGTGATCGCCGACGTCGCCGCCAGCGTGGACGTGCCCATCGCCGCCTATCACGTGAGCGGGGAGTACTCGATGATCAAGGCGGGGCACGAGCGGGGCTGGATCGACGGCGATGCGGTGGCGCTCGAGCAGCTCACGGCGGTCAAGCGCGCCGGGGCCGACATGATCCTGACCTACTTCGCCGGCGAGATCGCAGGGCGGCTCGATGCCTGAGACGACGACAAACGCAGTCTGGTTCGACCGTGCGCTCAAGGTGATCCCCGGCGGGGTCGACTCACCGGTGCGCTCGTTCTCCTCGGTGGGAGGGACCCCCTACACGGTGGTCTCCGGGAAGGGCGCCTACGTCGTCGACGTCGAGGGCACCCGCTACCTCGACTTCGTCCAGTCGTACGGCGCGAGCCTGCTGGGCCACGCCGACCCACGGGTGGTTGCCGCCATCACCGACGCAGCTCACAGGGGAACAACGTTCGGCGCACCGACCCCCGGCGAGGTCCTCCTGGCCGAGGCGATCATCGATCGGGTCCCCGGACTCGAGCAGGTGCGCTTCGTCTCCTCGGGGACCGAAGCGGTCATGAGCGCGGTGCGCATCGCCCGAGGGGCGACCGGTCGGTCCAAGATCGTCAAGTTCGACGGCTGCTACCACGGCCACGCCGATCACCTGCTGGTGGCGGGAGGCAGCGGAGTGGCCCAGCTGGGGCTGCCCGGCTCCGCCGGAGTGCCCCTTGGCGCGGTGGCCGACACCATCGTGGCTCCGTACAACGAGGTCCCGCCGCTCACCGATGAGGTCGCCTGCGTGCTGGTCGAGCCGGTGGCGGCCAACATGAACCTGGTCTCTCCCGCTCCCGGGTTCCTCGAGGGGCTCCGCGCCGAGTGCGACCGGGTCGGCGCACTCCTCATCTTCGACGAGGTCATCACCGGCTTCCGGATCGAGCTCGGTGGCGCTGCCGCCATGACCGGGGTGACCCCGGACATGTGGTGCTTCGGCAAGGTCATCGGAGGGGGGCTCCCCGTGGGGGCCTTCGGAGGCACGGCGGCCCTGCTCGAGGTCCTGGCCCCACAGGGGCCGGTGTACCAGGGAGGGACGCTGTCGGGGAACCCGCTGGCCCTGGCGGCGGGGCTCGCCGTCCTGTCATCGGTCACCGAGGTGGACTACTCCGCGCTCTCCGAGCGCTCCCAGCGGTTCGGGCGCGACCTCTCCGCCGCCCTGATCGACGGCGGACTCTCGGCGTGCGTCCCGGCTGTCGGCCCGCTCCTCGGTCTCTACGTCGGAGACGGGGAGGCCGAGATCTCCGCGCCGAACAACTATGCCGAATCCAAGCGACTCGTCGCGTCCGGCGTCTACCCGAAGCTCTTCCACGCGCTCCTGCGCCGCGGGATGGCGCTGGCGCCGGGCGCGTACGAGGTGATGTTCGTCTCCATGGCCCACACCGACGCCCAGCTGGCCGAGGCCGTGGAGAAGGCAGCCGAGGCGGCGACCGAGGTCGCCGCGCTCCTCCGGTGAGTCGACCATGACCGACGCCGACGCCGACGCCCCGCAGCGCCTGTCCGCGGACCGGGTCACGATCACGAGCGGTCACGGCCCGCTCTCCGCCGGGGCGCTTCTCAACCTGGTGGTCGACGCCGGTGGCATCACGCTCCACGGCGGCGAGCCGGTCACCGCATGGCAGATCCCCTTCAGCGCCATGTCGATGATGGCGGCCACGACGCACGGCCACGACGTCGAGGTGGCCGGATGGGTCTCAGGCGAGTACCTCGCGCTCGGGTTCCCGCGCCAGGCCCTCGAGGGCGGGACGCCGGACGACCTCGAGGCCCTCGTCGCTGCGGGGACGGGTCGGGTCGCCCTGGGTGCGGAGATCTCGCCGCCGAGATCGATGCGGATCTGGCTGCTGGCCGCCCTCGGGATGGTGGCGGTGGCCATCGGCGTGGTGGTGGCCGTGGTGCTGAGCTCCTCGAGCCCGTCTCCCGTCAAGGCCACCGCTCAGGACAAGGCGCTCGCCGGGTCGAAGAACCTCGTGAGGTCCGACGTCCCCTCCGAGTGGGGGACCGATGATCCGACGACCGCCCCGCTCGCAGGCCTGCTCGGGTCGGCACGGACGTCGTCGACGCCCTCGGCGGCGAGCAAGAAGGCCTACAAGACGGTGATCGCCGGTTTCCAGAGCTGCATGGGTGAGACCAACGCCACCGACCGCGTCTTCGGCGCCGCCGGCGTCACGCCTCTCGTCCAGGTCCCCAGCGCCCCGTTCGGGCGGGTGACCTCGACGAGCTACATCGAGGCCGGATCGGTCACCCAGCGCTACGCGTCAGCCAAGTCGGTGGCCGCCGATCTCGCCCAGATGAAGTCTCCGAAGTTCCCGACCTGCTTCGCCCAGGCGATAGGACGCCTCGTCATGAGCAGCGCTGACCCAACGCTGGCGACGGCGACGGTCTCGGTCACCCCCCAGACGCTGCCCGCACCGCTGGGGGTCGTCACCGCCGGGGCCAACGTGTTCGTCCAGATCCCGACCGCCGCCACGACGGTGGACGCCGAGATCGGCATCACGATGCTCGTGAGCGGCACCTACGAGCAGACGCTCTACACCTTCTCGCTGCCCGGGGAGTTCCCCACCGAGCTGCGCTCCGAGCTGGTCAGCCTGCTGGCGGGCCGGCTCGTGGGCTCGTCAGGAGCGACGCCCGCCTGAATCGGTCAGGCGGCGCTCGAGACCGAGCGCAGATCGGCCGTCTGGTCGTTGAAGAGGGCGGTCAGGACCCGGTCGGGGAGGATCCTCACCAGCCCGGCGAGTGCCCGGTAGCCGACCTCGGCCGGTCCGAGCTCATCGGGGCGCATGAGGTTGGCCATCATCCCGAGCAGCTCGGACATCAGGGTCTCGGAGCGCATCCCGACTCCGACGCAGAGCGCCATGAGCTTCGGCTCGCTGATGAGGCGCACGAACGCTCTGGCGACGTCGTAGTAGGGGCCGTAGCCCTTGAGGAGCCGCTCGTTGTACTCATCGAGGGCGTCGGTCCCGCCGCCGAGCAGCGACTCGGCCACCGAGGCCGCCGCCAGGCGCCCGGTCTCGTAGCCGTAGGCGATCCCCTCGCCGTTGAACGGGTTGATCGAGCCCGAGGCGTCGCCGATGACGATGACGTTGGCGCCCGTCCGTGGTCCGACCGAGAGCCCCATGGGAAGCCGCCCGCCAGTGGCCGGGCCGCACGAGGTCTCCGGTGAGATGCCCCAGTGCTCGGGGGCGAAGTCGACGAAGGTCTCCATCAGCGTGGAGGTGTTGATCCCCTTCCACCGCCGGTCGGTGCTCAGGAGCCCGACGCCGACGTTGATGCGGCCGTCGCCGAGCGGGAAGATCCAGCCGTACCCGGGGATGACGTTCCCCTCCGGGTCACGGATGTCGAGGTGGGACTCGATGAAGTCATCGTCGTGGAGGTCCGAGGTGTAGTAGCCGCGCAGGGCCATGCCCATGGGCCAGTCCCGCCGCCGTGAGGTCCCCAGCGCCCGGCCGATCCGTGAGTTGGCGCCGTCGGCGACCACCACGATCCGGCCGCGAATCTCGGAGGTGGCTCCCGTGGCCTTCTGCTTGACGATGACGCCTGAGCAGCTCCCGAGGGCGCCGTCGCGCATCGAGGACCTCGGCTCGAGGACGTCGAGCACCTCGGTCCCGGTCAGGACGGTGGCGCCGAGCGAGGCGGCGTTCTCCGCCACCAAGGCATCGAGGTCGAAGCGGGTGACGCAGTAGCCGTAGGAGGGGAAGTGCGGGTGCTCGGGCCAGCGCATCTCGAGCGACTGGCCGAAGCCGTAGGAGCGCAGACCGTCGTAGCGGTGGCCCTTGGCGGCCACCTGGGGCTCCAGGCCCATGTCGGCGAGCTGGCGGACCGAGCGGGGGGTCAGACCGTCTCCGCAGGTCTTCTCCCTCGGAAAGGTCTTCCTCTCGATGACGGCGACGTCCCAGCCGGACTTGGCCAGCCAGTAGGCACAGGCCGAACCGGACGGGCCGCCGCCGACGATCACCGCGTCAAAGACGTGTTCGGGCTTCGGGAGGGGGGATGAAGTGGATTCCACGATTCGACATCGTACGGGTCCGAGGGGCCTCCCCCGACACCTCGGAGTTCGATGTGCTTGTGAACGCGTGCTCATGGTAGAAACATGGAGCGATGGATCAGTATCTCCCTGTCCTGTTTCTGCTCATCTTGGGCATCTTGTTCGCCGCTGGCTCCTTCCTGGCCTCGGGCCTGCTGGCCCCCCGCAAGAAGCCGACGGCGGCGAAGATCGCGCCCTATGAGTGCGGCATCGTCCCCGAGTTCGAGCCGCCGCAGCGGTTCCCGGTGCGCTTCTACCTCGTGGCGATGATCTTCATCATCTTCGACATCGAGATCGTCTTCCTCTATCCCTTCGCTGTCGTCTTCCGGCAGCTCGGGACCTTCGGCCTCGTCGAGGTCCTTGCTTTCTCAGTGGTTGTCTTTGTGGCGCTGGTGTTCCTCGTGAGCAACGGCGCCCTCACGTGGGGGCCGGTCAAGCGACTAACTCGGGGGATGCCGTCGCGCACGTCGGAATCGACCATCGCCAGGATCACAGTCGATCCGGCGTCGGATCGTGCCGCGTAGCTGAAGGGGTAGACGACACATGGGTCTAGAGGAACTTCCCCATAACTTTCTGACCGGCCGCGTCGAGGACCTCGTCAAGTGGGCTCGGCGCTCCAGCGTCTGGCCGGCCACGTTCGGTCTCGCCTGCTGCGCCATCGAGATGATGGCGGCCGGTGCGGCGGACTACGACCTCTCGCGCTTCGGCATGGAGGTCTTCCGGAACTCGCCTCGTCAGGCCGACCTGATGATCGTCGCCGGCCGGGTGAGCCAGAAGATGGCTCCGGTCCTCCGCCAGGTCTACGACCAGATGATGGAGCCCAAGTGGGTCATCTCCATGGGCGTGTGCGCCTCGACCGGTGGGATGTTCAACAACTATGCCGTGGTCCAGGGCGTCGACCAGATCGTCCCCGTCGACGTCTACGCACCGGGCTGCCCGCCCAGTCCCGAGACGCTGATGCACGCGATCCTGACGCTGCACGAGACGATCCGCACCGGTGAGATCACCCAGCGCCGCAGCGAAGGTCGCCCGATCCACCTGAACGAGACCCCTGAGAGCCCGTGGGTCCCCGAGCGACCGACGACGGTCCGGTTGGGAACGCCGCGATGACCGACATCAGTGCCGACGCGTTGGCCGACGTTCCCCTTGCTGCGGGGATCGGCGTCGATCACATCGCCTTCCCGGCTCGCAGCGCCTACAAGAGCGTCGTCGCCTCCCTGCGCGACGCCGGCTTCGAGATGTGCGCGGACCTCTGCGGGGTCGACTATCTCGGCCACCCGGGTCGGGCCCTTCCTGACGGTGTGGCACCCGAGCGCTTCGAGGTCGTGGTCAACCTGCTCTCGCTCTCGGCCAAGTCCCGGGTGCGTATCCGCGTCCAGGCCCCCGAGGCCGACCCGGTGGTCGACTCGATCTTCGACGTCTACCCGGGTGTCGAGGCGATGGAGCGCGAGGCCTATGACCTCCTCGGCATCCGCTTCGCCGGCCACCCGGACCTCACCCGCATCCTCATGCCCGAGGAGTGGGAGGGCCACCCCCTGCGCAAGGACTACGGATCCGGTCGGGTCCCCGTCCAGTTCAAGGAAGCTCCGGGTCCCCGATGACGCCGATCGACTCCTTCGAGGCCGACGAGCCGATGATGCGCTCCATCGAGCGCCCGGCGTGGAGCACCAGGGAGACCTCTGAGGGCGCCCAGGAGCTGAGCACCCGGGTCGAGACGGACTCTCCTGCGCTCGGACGCGAGTCCGGAGCGGTGCTCCGGCTTCCCGACGGACAGGTCCTCGACGCCTCGCAGATCGACATCGATCGTCCTGACGACGAGACGATGATCATCAACATGGGGCCCCAGCACCCCTCCACCCACGGGGTGCTGCGACTCATGCTCGAGCTCGACGGCGAGGTCGTGCTTCGGACCAAGCCGATCATCGGCTACCTCCACACCGGCATGGAGAAGACCGGCGAGGAGCTCACCTACGTCCAGGGCACGACCAACGTGACCCGGATGGACTACCTGAGCCCGCTGCACAACGAGCTGGTGTTCTCGCTCGCCACCGAGGCGCTGCTGGGTGTCGAGGTGCCCACTCGGGCCACCTGGATCCGCATGCTGATGTGCGAGTTGAACCGTGTGAGCTCGCACCTGATGTGGATGGCCACCAACGGCATGGACCTCGGGTCGACGACGATGATGATCTTCGGCTTCCGTGAGCGCGAGATGGTGCTCAGCTTCTTCGAGAAGACGACGGGGCTGCGCCTCAACACCAACTACATCCGTCCCGGCGGCGTGGCCGCCGATCTTCCCGACGGCTGGGAGGACGACGTCGCGGTGATCTGCGACACCGTCCTGAACCGGAGCTTCGAGTACGACGACCTCCTCACCGGCCAGCCGATCTTCAGGGAGCGCACCGAGGCGGTCGGCAACCTGACGGCCGAAGAGGCCCTGGCCCTCGGCGTGACCGGGCCGCTGCTGCGGTCCACCGGGGTCCCGTGGGACCTGCGCCGCTCGATGCCGTACCTGGCCTACGACGAGCTCGAGTTCGACGTCGTCGTCGGCACCTACGGCGACAATTTCGACCGCTACGCCATCCGCCTGAACGAGATCCGTGAGTCGATCCGGATGATCCGACAGATCGTCGAGAAGATGCCCGCCGGCGACTACCGGGTCCAGGACCCGAAGATCACCCCGCCGCCGCGCGGCCGGATCGACTCCTCGATGGAGGCGCTCATCCACCACTTCAAGATCTTCACCGAGGGCTTCAAGGTCCCCGAGGGCGAGGTCTACGTGCCCATCGAGTCCCCTCGTGGCGAGCTGGGGTGCTACCTCGTCTCCGACGGGACGTCGAAGCCCTTCCGGATGCACATCCGCGGCCCGAGCTTCGTCAACCTCCAGGTCCTGCCCCTGCTGCTGCGCGGCGGTCTGCTCTCTGACGCCGTCGCCGTGATCTCCTCGGTCGACCCGGTCATGGGCGAGGTGGACCGATGAGCCACCTCTCCAAGGTCATGCGCGACCGCGCCGAGGCGCTGATCGGCGTCTATCCCGAGAAGCGCTCGGCGCTGATCCCGCTCTGCCACCTGGTCCAGGAGCAGGACGGCTACCTGAGCGAAGAGGGGATGATCGAGGTCGCCGAGATGACCGGCGTCACCCCGGCTGAGGTGCGTGGCACCGCCACCTTCTACGACATGCTCCACACCGAGCCGGTCGGCAAGTACGTCGTGGGCGTCTGCACCAACATCGCCTGCCTCCTCGCCGGCGGCCTCGAGCTACTCGAGCACGCCGAGGGCAAGCTCGGGATCCGCTGCGGCGCCACGACGCCGGACGGGACCTTCACCCTGGAGGAGGCTGAGTGCCTCGCCGACTGCGACGTCGCACCGTGCGTCCAGGTGAACCACCGCTACGTGCGGACCACCACCCCCGAGCTGCTCGATGGCCTGATCGACGAGCTCTCTGCCGGGGGACGCTCCGACGAGATCCCGCCGCACGGAACCCTGATCCGGATCCAGCGGAGCCAGGGGCTCACGGTGGACCCCGCGGCGATCGCCGCCGAGCGCGCTGCGGCACGAGAGGCCGCCCAAGGCCGAGCGGCCAAGGTCGGTGAGTCGTGAGCCTGACCGACGCTCCGAAGATCATCACGACGCGGGTCGGCGCCCCTGACTCGCACACCCTGGATCGCTACGTGGCGACCGGTGGCTACGAGGGCCTGCGCAAGGCCCTGTCAATGACCCCTGAGGCGGTCTGCGCCGAGGTCGACGCGGCCTCCCTCCTCGGCCGTGGCGGCGCCGGGTTCCCGGCGGGACGCAAGTGGTCCATGCTGCGCAAGTCCGAGCTGGCGTACCTGGTCATCAACGGCGACGAGTCCGAGCCGGCGACCTTCAAGGACCACCTGTTGGTCGAGCGCGACCCGCACCAGCTGGTCGAGGGCGTGCTGATCGCCGCCTATGCGCTGCAGGTCAACCAGGCGTTCATCTTCCTGCGCGGCGAGTTCGCCCTCGGCCTCGAGCGGGTCCAGGCGGCGCTGAACGACGCGTACGCCTACGGAGCAGCGGGACCGAACATCTTCGGCTCGGGGTTCTCGCTCGACATCGTGGTCCACCCCGGCGCGGGTGCGTACATCTGCGGCGAGGAGACCGCCCTCCTCGAGTCCCTCGAGGGCAAGCGCGGGTTCCCCCGCATCAAGCCGCCGTTCTTCCCCGCAGCGATCGGCCTCTACGGCGAGCCGACCGTGGTCAACAACGTCGAGACGGTCTCGAACCTCCCCTGGATCATCTCCAACGGCGGCGACGCCTTCGCCGCCCTCGGCGAGGGGCGCTCGACCGGCACGCGGCTCTTCGCCCTCTCGGGCCACGTGAGGAACCCGGGCGTCTACGAGCTCGAGATGGTCAAGCACACCTTCCGCGACCTGATCTTCGCCCCCACCCTCGGCGGCGGCGTCCCCGGCGGCCGCGAGATCAAGGCCATCATCCCCGGTGGCGTCTCGGCACCGTGGTTCTACCCCGAGCACCTCGACGTGCCTCTCGGCCAGGACGAGGTCGCCTCCCACGACTCGAT
>JADGOD010000076.1 GCA_017883125.1 Acidimicrobiales bacterium | reverse complement strand
GCCGCGACCAGGGCTTCGGCGGGTGGGAGCGCATCGACGGCCCAGGCGGCGTGGAGGGCGACGCTGCGCGATCCCTCCATCGACACATAGGCGTCTGCCAGGAGGTGCTGGACGGCCTGGAAGGAGCCGATGTGCGCGCCGTACTGCTGGCGAGACTGGGCGTAGTCGCGCGCCAGCTCGATGGCGCCGCGCATGGTCCCGACGAGATCGGCGCAGGTGATCGCCAGGCCGAGGGTGAGCCAGCGCTGGAGGTCGGTCGTGGTCAGGAGCCGGGCCTGGCCCTCGACTGCTGTCACCGGCTCTGCCGGCTCAAGGCTCGAGGCGGGGCGGGTCAGGTCGACGGCGACGACCGGCGCGGCCACGGAGAGCTGGCCGATTCCACGGCCGCCGGCTGCCGGTAGCAGCACCAGCGCGACGCTTGCGCCCTGGGCGTCGATGGCCGTCGCAACCGCGCCGAGGGTCCCGCCAGGGGCAGAGGCCAGACCTGCGAGGTCGGCGGAGAGACCGATGGTCTCCTGCGTGGCGGCTTCCGGCGCACCGGTCAGTCGTCGGAGCTCCGCCGCCAGAGTCGGGCCGAGGAAGGCAGCGTCGGCGAGCCCTCGGCCCAGCTCCTCAGCGACGATGGAGACCTCGACGCCGGACGCCAGGGGTGCCGCGTCGTCGCTGGCGACCCGCAGCTCCCGCCAGCCAGAGGCATCGACGGCGGCGTCGAGCTTCGCGGCGCGCTCGTGATCGTCGAGCTCGGCCACGGTCTGGGGTCCCAGGCGGCCCACCGCCTGGGCCACGGAGTCCCGCAGCGCCAGCTGCTCTGCTGAGAGGCGGACGTCCACTCAGCTCCCCTTGGTCCCGGTGGCGCTCTTGGCGAGCCACTCGTCCCGCAGTGTGCGACGAAGCACCTTGCCCGATCCCAGCCTGGGGATTGCGTCGACGAGCAGCACATGGTGCAGGCGCTTGTAGGTCGCGAGCGAGTCGGCCACCAGCGCCTGGAGGTCCTCGGCGCTGACGCTGGCGCCGGGCTCGAGCTGGACGGCGGCCACGGGCACCTCGCCGGCTCGCTCGTCGGGCACACCGAAGACGGCGCAGTCGACGACCGCGGGGTGGCCGTGGAGGACGCCTTCGATCTCGGCGGGTGCCACCTGGAAGCCGTTCACCTTGATCATCTCCTTGCAGCGGTCCGTGAGGTGGACCCAACCTGTCGGCTCCAGCCAGCCGACGTCGCCCGTCCGGTACCAGCCGTCGGCGAACGCTTCGGCCGTGGCCTCGTCCGGCAGGTAGCCGGCCATCACGCTGGCGCTGCGAGCCTGGACCTCGCCGATCCCACCCTGCTCGAGCACCTCTCCCGTCTCGAGGTCCACCACGCGGAGCTCGACGTCGCCGATGGGCAGGCCGACTGAGTCGAGCCGCCAGGACGCCGGGTCAGCAACGGGGTTGCAGGCGATGACCGGCAGCTCGCTGGCGCCGTAGGCGGGTAGCCAGCGGACACCGGTGCGGGCCGTGACCGTCTCGGCGACGCTGGCGGTGACGGGCGTGGCTCCCCACATGATGTAGCGCAGGGAGGAGAGGTCGAAGTCCTCGAGCCGGGGGTGGTTAGCCATCGCCAGGGCGATCGGGGCGACCGCCATCTCAAGGGTCATCCGATCGGATTCGATGCGGCGCAGGACCTCATCGAGGTCGAAGCGACGGTGCAGCCTGACCGTCGCACCCGCTGCGGCGGCGGCGAGCAGGTTCAGCAGCCCGAGGATGTGCGACGGCGGCGTCGCGACCTGGAAGCGGTCGTCGTGGCCGAGGCCGAGTGCCGTGACCCAATGATCGGTGCCACGGCAGATCGAGCGGTGCGTGTGGCGGACCGCCTTGGGCTGGTCGGTCGTCCCGGAGCTGAAGACCAGCAGAGCGTCATCCGTCTCACCAATCTGAGGCTCGGGCCGAGACCCGCTCTCGGTGAGCTCGAAGGCCGCAGCTGCTGAGCGGTCGTCGAGGTCGATGACGCGACCTGCTCCCAGGGCGGCGGCCACCAGCGCCACCGCAGGGCCATCGGCGACGCCGTAGCTCGGGCTGGTCAGCTTGACGGCGTTCTTGACCTCGAGGGTCTTCCATGATGAGTTGATGAGGACTGCAGCAGCGCCGATCTTGCTGATGCCGTGGACGGCCGTGATGATCTCGGGTCGGTTGGTCGTCATCACGGCCACTCGATCGCCCGGCTTGACGCCCTGGCCGTTGAGGTGCCGTGCGAAGGCTTCACTCGAGCGCTCGAGCTCGCGGAAGGTCAAGCGAGCATCGTCGAGGAGCACGGCGTCGTGCTCGGGGAAGCGGGACGATGCGGACTCGAGCCCTTGGTGCATGAGGGCCGCAGCCATTCGATGTCATCCCTCCCCAGGGTCCAGACGAGCGCGCTTTCCAAGCAGTGTATCGTCATCAAGTAGTTGACGTCCAAAGAGAGCCCCTGCTGTTCAGGTCACCGTGACGCGGCGACCGTCGATTGATTGGAGATGTGCGCATGACCCCCCAGAGCTCTGAAAACATCGATGAGTCCGTGCGGTTGGAGATGGTCGAGACCGTTCGTCGCTTCGTGGCGAACGAGGTCATCCCGGTCGTCGCTGAGCTCGAGCGCGCAGACAGCTTCCCAGCTGAGATCGTGGAGCAGATGCGCCAGATGGGGCTCTTCGGCATCACGATCCCAGAGGCCTACGGCGGGCTCGGGCTCGACCTGCTGACGTACATCAGCGTCATCGAGGAGCTGTCCTACGGATGGATGAGCCTCACCGGCATCATCAATACCAACAACATGGCGGCCACCTTGATCATGGCGCATGGCACCGAGGAGCAGAAGCAGCGCTGGCTGCCGACCATGGCCACGGGGGAACGGCGCGGCGCCCTCTCGCTCTCTGAGCCCGACGCAGGGAGCGACACCCGCGCGATCTCCTGCAAGGCCGTTCGCGACGGCGAGGAGTACATCGTCAACGGCTCTAAGGCATGGGTCACCAACGGGGAGCGAGCCGGGATCGTCGCCCTGGCGGCCCGCACGGAGGAGGGCATCTCGACCTTCATCGTCGAGAAGGAGCCGGGTCCGACCTTCGAGGGGATCTCGGTGAGCAAGCACGTGGCGAAGCTCGGCTACAAGGGCGTCGAGACCGTCGAGATGGCCTACACGGATCACCGTATCCCCGCCGCCAACCTCGTCGGAGAGCCAGGGCGTGGCCTGAGCCAGATCCTGGGCGTGCTCGAGGTGGGGCGGATCAACATCGCCGCTCGCGCCGTCGGGGTAGCGCGGGCGGCCTTCGACGCCGCCCTGAGCTATGCGCAGGTGCGAACGACATTCGGTAAGCCCATCGCGGAGCACCAGGCCATCCAGCTGAAGCTGGCCGACATGGCGACGCGGCTCGAGGCGTCCCGCCTGCTCACCCGGAACGCGGCCGAACGGAAGATGGCCGGGCTCCGCTGCGACGTGGAGGCGGGCATGGCGAAGCTCTTCGCCAGCGAGACGGCGCTCGATCTGAGCATGGAGGCCATGCGGATCCACGGCGGCGTCGGCTACACGACGGAGTTCCCCGTTGAGCGCCTCTATCGAGATGCGCCGCTCATGGTCATCGGCGAGGGCACCAACGAGATCCAGCGGCTCGTGATCGCGCGCGGCCTGCTGGCCCGCGCTCAGGGCAACTAAGAAGCGCTCGAGCGCCTCTTGGCGACGCGTCCTTCGGCGAGCTCGGCGAGCACCTCTTCGGTGTGCTCCCCGAGCCGCGGCGCCGCCGGCGCACGACCGACGGGCAGGTCTGAGAACGAGATCGGGCTGTTGACCGCCAGGAGGGTCTGCCCCGAGTCGTCCTCGCTCTCGAGCAGGCCGTCGTTGATCCGCAGCTGCGGGTCGGCGAGGACCTCCGCCGGACCCTGGACGGGTGCCCACCAGACCCCTTCGCGGTCGAAGCGCTCCGCCCAGACCGCAATGGGCTCTTGAGCGATGATCTGGTCGAGGATGGCGATGACCTCGGTCCGGTTCTTGCGGAGGGCCGACGCGCTGGAGAACCGGGGGTCGGCCATGAGCTCCGAGTGCCCGAGTGCCCGGTAGATCCCCTCGATGTGCCGGCCCGCCTCGAGGCCAGTGAAGAAGAACCATCGGCCGTCGCTCGCCTTGTAGGAGTTCATCAGCGGCGTCTGGATGGAGTGCCGCGGTTCGGAGCCCGAGACCTTGCCGAGCCCGGACTGCAAGCTCAGATCCCATCCGAGGATGTAGGCGCCGGTCCGCAGCAGCGACACCTCGACCACCCGCCCGCGCCCGGTGTGGCGCTGTTCGATGACCGCGCCGAGAATCCCCGCGAGGGCGGCCAGGCCGCTGATGTGGTCGCCGATGCCACCCCGTACGTTGAGAGGGACGCCCTCGCTGTCAGCAAGCTGCGACGAGAGGCCGGATCTAGCCCAGAACGCGCCGACGTCGTAGGCAGACCGGTTCCGATCCTCGCCCCGGAGCCCATAGCCGCTGACGCTGCAGTAGACGAGGTGGGGATGGCGGCTCACGGTCGCCTCGGCCTCGAGGTCGAGTCCGTCGAGCGCGTCCGGGCGGAGGTTGCTGATGAAGACGTCGGCCGTCGCCAAGAGCTCCTCGAGCTTGCCGCGATCAGCCCCGTCGCGCAGGTTGAGGACCACGCTGCGCTTCCCCCGGTTGTCGAGGGCGAAGGTGGGGTTGGCGACGTCGTCGCTGAACCCGATCGATGCAAAGACCTTGCGCATCGGATCGCCTGTGGGCGACTCCACCTTGATCACGTCGGCGCCCCAGTCGGCGAGGATGGCGGCCGCCGAGGGGGCGGCGACCCAGACCCCGAGCTCGATGACGCGGAGCTCGGCGAGGGATGACAGGCCGGTCGGGGTGGCCTCCGTCATGCTTGGGCCCCTCCGTCTCGAGCAGCCGCCCGAGCACGGAGGTCGTCCTTCATCACCTTCCCGGTCGCGTTCAGTGGCAGCTCGTCGACGATCTCGACCGCCCGGGGGACCTTGAAGTTGGCCATCTGCTCGCGGCACCAGGCGATGATCTCCTCAGGGCTGATCGGTTCCTCGCCCAGGACCACGAACGCCATCCCGACCTCGCCCATGCGCTGGTCGGGGATGCCGATCACCGCGGCCTGGCGAATGGCCGGATGGCGCAGCAGAGCGTTCTCGATCTCCGCTGGGTAGGCGTTGAAGCCGCCGACGATGAACATGTCCTTGACGCGACCGACGATGCGCAGGCAGCCGGCCTCGTCGACCACCCCGAGGTCCCCGGTGGCCAGCCACCCGTCCTCCGACAGCACCTTCGCCGTCTCGTCGGGGTCGTCAAGGTAGCCGGCCATGACGCTGGGGCCACGGAGCAGCACCTCTCCGGTCACCCCCGCCCCTACGTCGCGACCCTCCTCGTCGACCATGCGGAGCTCGAAGCCCGGGCGCGGCCTTCCCACCGTCGTCGCGATGGTCTCGGGGTCGTCGCCGTCGGAGGTGGCGCAGGCAGTGCCCGCTTCGGTGAGCCCGTAGCCGGACACGATCTTCGAGAATGGCAGCTCATCGTGGATCCTGCGGATGAGCTCGACGGGGATGTCCGCTGAGCCCGTCACGGCGACGCGCAGCGTCGAGAGGTCGTAGCGGTCCCGCTCGGGATGGTCGAGGATCGACTGATACAGCGTGGGCGCCCCGGGCAGCACGGTCACGTGCTCCCGCTCTACGCGGGCGAGCACCCGGTCGACGTCGAAGACCGCCTCGGGCAGCATGACAGCGCCGGTCGATAGGCAGGCAAGGATCCCCGCCTTCAGGCCGAACATGTGGAAGTAGGGATTGACCATCAGGTAGCGGTCCCCGGCTTGCAAACCGGTCATCGCCACCCAGTCCGCGGCAACCCGGATTGTCCGCCCGTGGGTCATGACCACGCCCTTGGCCACCCCGGTCGTGCCGGAGGTGAACAGGATGTCGGAGCGGTCGCCGGCGCCGAGCGCCGCCGTGCGGCGCGCCACCTCGTCGAGGGCCTCGGGGGTCGCCCGGGCGAGGAAGTCCCCCCACGACACGGCGCGACCTGTGGCGTCGCCCCGAGCCGCCACGACGGTTCCGAGCAGCGGGAGCTCCACGCCCGTGGCGTCGAGCATGGCGACGTAGTCGGTGCCCAGGAAGTCGGTGACGGTCACCAGCGCCTTGGCCCCGCCGCGGAGCAGGATTTCGGCTGCCTCCCTGCCCTTGAACCGGGTGTTGATCGGCACTAGGACGGCGCCCGCATGGAAGATGCCCAGGACCGCCACCACCCATTCGGCGCTGTTGAAGGCCCAGATGGCAACCCGGTCGCCCCGCTCGATGCCGGAGGCGACCAGCGCTGCGGCGAACTGGCGGCCAGCAGCGACGAGCTCCTCGTAGGTCAGCTGGGTGTCACCGTCGACGATCGCCAGCTGCGAGCCGAAGCGATCCGCGGCGTCGGCAGCCATCGCCGGGATGCTTGTCCATCGATCCCCGTCGAACTGGGTCATCGCTTAACCACCTTCGTGCTCACTGTCGTGCGCCCTTCTTTGAGCATGATGCCGCTAGGGGACCATAGTGCCAGTTCCCGACTTGCAGAGCCCGAAGCTCCTGGGCGTCCTCCAAGCCACGAGACGCCGCCGAAGAGGTGCGCGCGATGTCGATCGTAACGCCCGAGCTTCATTATGACCCCTCCGACTTCGAGATCGACACTGATCCCCACCCGATCTGGAGGCGGTTGGGGCAAGAGGCGCCGCCCGGGCCTCAATACCGGCAACTTGGGATCAACAGAGGGACTCGATCGGTTGGTGACATCCCGGATTGTCGGAGTGGTCCCTGTCCTCCAGGGTCCATTTCCACAGGCGTCGGCCTTGTCGGTTTCTGTTGGACGAGTCCGTGGGATGAAACGTGGGAATCGCGGTTCGACACCCAACGCCAAGCTCGGTGGTCGCATTCACGATTGCCGCTCGAAGCGAGACCGGGCCGGATGAAGTGTTCGGCGCCTACTGCCAGAGCGGCCGTCTGCGCAGTGCTCCGTCCAGTTCGTGAAGCCTCCGCGAGGAGCTGTTCAACGCTTGCGCCGCCCGACGTTCTTCTTGGCGAAATTGAGGATCGCGATGTGTTTCTGGGTATCGCGCTCCATCAAATCGACCAGAAGGCCCCAAAGGCTCGTGTTCTTCACATCGCGTAACTCACGTTGTAGGCGCTTCAACTCCAGCGCGTCTTCCTGCTCCTTTTCGAGGAGCTGTTCGGTGAGTTCCAGTATCGCATCCTGGTTGGTCTGGTTGAAATCAAGGTTCGGGATTTTCGGATCTGTGCCGGGCTTCAGGGCAAAGGTCTCCAGGGAATCGGCAAGATCCAAGAAGATCTGATGGTGACGAATCTCGTCTTCGATGAGCAAGTCGACGAGGTATTTGAAAGCTTTGGACGTGCTCGCCTCAGCAGCCGAACGGTACTCCTCAAGCATTCCGCGTTCGATCGCCACATGGCTCGTCAGGTGGGCGTGAAGGTCGCGCTCCCAGGCAGATGGCCCGGCACTCGACTCGTTTTTCATGTCCGTCATTTTCCCTCGCTTCCGGCGGGGAACAAGTCGATCCTCCGGCATCGATGCCTGGATCCGAGTTCCGTTCAAGAACTCTATGGCATGGATCACGCTGACGGCAGTTTGACGAGATTGCCATGGCAATCTGTCGGTGCCGGAGACCTCATCAGAGTCGTCCATCGGGACTTCCGTCGACGCTCGGATGGGGGAGGATCGGCTGTGGTGCTCACCCCTCTCGGCTCGGACTTCGTTCTGGAACTCCGGTGGCTCGGGACTGCTGAGGATTTGGCTTCCACTGGCAACCGACGCTTCAGCAGTCCCGAGCTCTGAAGGTTGGCGAGCCGATCGGTCGAAGCCCGAGAAGAGCAAGGGGTTTCGCCGTTTCGACGTCTAGTTGTACCCAGCCAACACGTTGGGGACACGTTGACGTAAGCGAAGGCCTCCGGAATTGTGGTTGTTGCGAGACAACACAAGAACGGAGGCCTTCATGGCGCACAGTAATGCTCGACTCAACTTCCGTGGGCG
>JADGOD010000075.1 GCA_017883125.1 Acidimicrobiales bacterium | reverse complement strand
TTGGCGCACATGCAGCCGGGATCGATCCTGGTGACGCACGTTACGGGAAGCCCGGCGCTCCTCGAGGAGATCGCGGCACAAGCGCCCGACGGCGTATCGGTCCTCGACGTCCCTGTCAGCGGGTCGGCCGTCGATATCGCCCAGGGCACGCTCACGCTGCTGGTTGGTGGGAGCGAAGCCGATCTCGAGCGTGCCCGACCGGTGCTCGAGTCGTACGGTGACCCGATCCTCTTCCTCGGGCCACTGGGCACTGCCATGAAGATCAAGCTGATCAACAACCTGCTCTTCGCCGTCACCCTGCGCCTCACCGGCGAAGCGGTCGCCCTCGGAGAGGCGATGGGCGTCGACGAGCACACCCTCGCAAGGGCACTCGTGGTCTCGAGCGGTCGCAACTTCCCACTGATGGGCATCGCCGCCGGGAGGCCGTTCGCCGCGACGATGCAGGGAGCCAGGCCGTTCATGGTCAAGGACGTCAGCGTCGTCAACGAAGTCGCCGACGAGCTCGGCATCGAGCTGGGGTCGCTCGGCAAGATCGCGGGCGTCTTCCTGGAGAAGGACTGAGCTCACCGAGCTCGCAGCGGTCCGCGGAGACTCGGTAGGGTCTCGATCGTGACGATCGATCCTTCAGCACAGCCAACCGGCCCCACCGAGGGAGAGGCGCGGGAACCCGTGCCCGTGCTCGGGCCGTTGAGCGGGGTCCGGGTCCTCGACCTGACCCGCTTCCCGCCCGGCGCCTTCTGCACCGTGCTCCTCGCTGATCTCGGCGCCGAGGTCCTCCGAGTCGATGCGCCGAACGCCAGGCCCATGATGGGGGGAGTGGGAGTGGGGCTGAGCCGCGGCAAGCGATCGGTCGGCGTGAACCTCCGGCATGAGCGCGGGACCGAGGTGCTTCGACGCCTCGCTGGCTCCGTGGACGTCCTCGTCGAGAGCGAGCGACCGGGGGAGATGGACAAGCGAGGCTTTGGCTACTCGCACGCGGCGGTCGACCTCCCGAGCCTGATCTGGTGCTCGATCACCGGGTTCGGCCAGGATGGTCCCTACTCGAGGTGGCCGGGGCACGACCTGACCTACGTGGCCCACTCCGGACTCCTGGCGGCCATCAGCCCTGAGCAGCCGCTCTTCCCCCAGACGGTCCTCTCGCCGCCCATCGGAGCGATGACGGCCGCGATGGGAGTCGCCTCCGCACTCTTCGATCGTGAGCGCACAGGTCGAGGCTGCCAGATCGACATCAGCCTCTCCGAGGCGTCGACATGGATCCTCTCTGGGGACGACGGCCGGCTCGCCGATGCGGCGTGGGGGGTTCCGACCGGTCCTGACCGGCGACTCTACGCATGCAGCGACGGGCGGTACGTCGCAGTAGCCGCCGCCGAGCCGCGCAGCTGGGGGGCGCTCTGCGAGGGCCTGGGGCTGCCAGAGCTGGCGGCCGGAGGGCTGCCGTCGCCGGAGCAGGCCGACGCCGTCGGTGCTCAGCTGGAGGCGAGGTTCGCCACTCGCCCCGCCGGAGAGTGGGTCGAGGCACTCGGTCCGCTGGGTGCTGCGATCGGTGCCGTCAACAAGGGGTCCGACCTGCTCAGGGACCCACAGATCCAGGCCCGAGGCGGCACCATCGAGGTCGCGGGCGTGGCCGTACCGGGCAACCCTGTCCACCTCCGGGACCTCGATGGCCCTCGGTCGTCCGTGGCGTCGGCGCCCCCTCCGCCGGTCGGGAGGGACACCGATGCAGCGCTCGGAGACGCTGGGTTCAGCGAGGACGAGATCGACCAGCTTCGCGCCGATGGGGTCATCTCGGCGTAGAGGCTCTCTGTACCCTCAGCGCTGGGATGAACGCCCGCGCTTCTGCGATCGGCGTCGACGCCGGAGCACCACGACCGCCAGCATCCCGAGAGCGACGATGATCCCAGCGCCGATCATCGAGGCCGTGGTGACCGTGGCCGAGGTGGTGGCACCGGCTGCAGAGTGCGGATGGGCGGACGCAGGCGAGGTGCCTGCTGCTCGTGCCGTCAGTTGGGCTGACAAGAACGACACCGTTGCGGGCCAGATCGTGTCGCCGTACTGATAGGCGTGAAGTGCGGTGTCGAGGATGACGAAGTGATTGGTCACCTGGTCAGCGTTGAGCGCGTTGACATAGTCCTGCACCTGGCTCAGCGGGATCAGCTCCTGGGTTCCGTTCGCAACGAACGACGGAGCCGTTCTCTTGCGCACCCAGCTGATCGGTGAGGCCTGCAGATATGCCAGCGGACACACGGATGGCTCGCAGCCGATGTAGTTGGCGACGGCGGAGCTGTTCCAGGCGAAGTCGCATTCAGGGTCGCTTCCACACGAAGTGGGCGACGCAGCATCCTCGGGCACGAGCTCAGCGAGGTTGGTCGGTGGCGACCACTCAGCCACGGCCACGATGGGAACGGCCAGGTTCCGCCCACCGCCGCCCGCACTTCCCTTCACCGGGTCGGCGGTCCCCACGCTCGAGATGAGGGCGACGAGGTTGGCGCCCGCGGAATCGCCGAGGAGCATGATCCTGTCCGGATCGACGTTCCAGCGCTCAGCCCAGATGGAGATGTAGCGGATGGCAGCTTGCACATCGTGGAGCTCATCAGCCCACGCGACGGGGTCGGTGCTGTCGAGGCGGTAGTCGACGGTGAAGACCGCCCAGCCCTGCTCGACGGCGGCCTGCTTCGCCCACGGGGCGAGCTCGGACTGGTCTCCACCGGCCCAACCGCCGCCGTGGACCATGATCAGAGCAGGCCGGGGCGTGGTCTTGGCGGTGGGGATGTACGCGTCGAAGTCCGGGCCTCTGGGGTAGTACTTGATGCTCGTGGTGACCGTCAGACGAGCGTCAGGCGACGGGATGGTCGAGTTGGTGGGCGGAGCCGTCGCCGGAGCGGGGATGTACGAGGTGTCGGCTCTCGCCGGCACCGGCATGAGCACCGGCGCAACCAGGAGCACCGTGATCCCGGTGGCGATGAGCATCCCGGCGCGAGTCGCACGTCGTGGCAGGCGACGCCTCGCAGTGTCAGCGGGTTCCGTGCCGACCTGCCGGGACCGACCTCGGCGACCGGTCCGGTCCGGAGGGTCGATTCGTCGACGTCGGGCATCCGTTCCGATGCCTTCGTGCCCGTGGGGGATCGGATGGTCCTCGTTCACTCGCCACGTGAACTTAGATCGCTCGGCTTCGAGACGCGCTCATCCCAAGGGCGACTCCCGGTCCGGCCCTCTGAACGCCGGATGGCGCTACCCCCAGCGAGCGTGATCTCGAATCGCCCGTTCGGTCTCGCGTTGGGTCTCTCGCTCCATGAGCGCCTGACGCTTGTCATAGAGCTTGCGGCCACGGGCGAGTCCGAGCTCGACCTTGGCCCGTCCCTCGTGGAAGTAGAGCTTGAGGGGGATCAACGTCAGCGGCTGAGATCTGGTCTTCTCGACGAAGTCCTCGAGCTCGCGGCGGTGGACGAGAAGCTTCCGCTTGCGGTCCGGGTCGTGGCTGCCGAATCCAGCGGCGAACTTCCACTGCGGGATGTGGAGGCCGAAGAGCCACAGCTCGCCGCCGTCGACGCGTGCATAGGCGTCGGCCAGCTGCGCCTTTCCCTCTCGGAGGGACTTGACCTCTGAGCCCTGGAGGACGATGCCGCACTCGGTCGTCTCGAGGATCTCGTAGTCATGGCGCGCCCGTCGATTCGACGCAACGGTCCGGTCGCCGGGTGGCTCGGCCTTCTTGGCGTCCCGCTTCGCCTTGGTGCGCTTGGCCTGTGCCATGGACTCAAGGGTACCGGGGGCGTCGCCCCGGGCACTTCGGTAGCGTGGGGCGAGTGATCCATCTCCCTCGCACGCTGGCCGACGACATGGTGGCGCACTGCCTCAAAGGCCTGCCTGAGGAGGCGTGCGGCCTCCTCGGAGGAGACCCCGAGGAGGCGATGGTCGCGGACCTCTACCTCTCGGTGAACGTCGCGCACTCTGCGGTCGTGTACACGATTGACCCGACGACCCATCTGAGGGCCGATCGTGACGCTGAAGGCAAGGGAATGAGCCTGATCGGGGTCTTCCACTCCCACACCCACACCGAGGCCCACCCCTCTCCGACCGACATCGCCCAGGCCCCCGATCCGACGTGGCACTACGTCATCGTCTCGCTGCGCGACACGTCACCGGCCATCCGCAGCTATCGGATCGAGCGCGGTGAGATCACCGAGGAGCCGGTGGTCTTCGTCGAAGGTTCCTGAGAAACCACGGGTTCAGCGGGCTGGGCGGTAGCCTCTGGCTGGTCCCGTTGAATCACCCTGGAGAGTCGCCATGAACATTTCGATTTCGTCGCTGTCAGCCATCAACCTGGCCTTGCTCCTCCTTCGGGTGACGTTGGGCGGCATGATCGTCGCTCACGGCATGAACAAGATCTTCGGCGGCGGCAAGATCGCTGGCACTGCGGGGTGGTTCGACTCGATCGGCATGCGACCCGGTCTGCCCAACGCATGGGCGGCGGCGCTGACCGAGATCGGATCGGGCCTGCTCCTGATCGCGGGGTTCCTCACGCCCCTGGCATGTGCCGGCCTGACGGCGCTGATGGTGGTGGCGATCATCACCGTCCATCGCAAGAACGGGTTCTTCGTCTTCAACTCGGGACAGGGCATCGAGTACAACCTGGTCATCGCAGTGGCGGCCATCGCCCTGGGCGGCCTGGGAGCCGGACAGTGGTCGCTGGACCACGTCACCAAGATCTGGTCGGTGACGCCCGCCACTGGGCTCGCCATCGCAGCGCTCTTGGGCATCGGTGGGGGACTGCTCCAGCTGGCGGCCTTCTTCCGGCCCTCCAAGGTGGCAAAGGCCTCCTCCTAGGAAGGCTGAGGGATCGCCGGGAGCCAGCGAGGCATCAGGTCCGCGGATGACCGGTAATATGTGACTGGATAAGTCAGGTTTTGTGCCGGCGACCGCTGGCGATTGCGAGGAGGCCCTGATGTCTGTAGCCGTTCGACTTCCCACGGTTCTGCGCGCTCACGCGGGTGGTCAGGCTGTCGTCGAGATCAACGGTTCGACCATCGGTGAGGTCCTGACGACGCTCGTCGAGCAGCACCCTGGTTTGAGCGGCCAGGTGATCGGCGAGGACGGGACGTTGAACAAGTTCGTCAACATCTACGTCAACGATGACGACGTGAGGTATCTCCAGCAGCTCGACACGCCAGTCAAGGATGGCGACGAGATCTCGATTCTCCCGGCTGTGGCCGGTGGGTCGGTCTGAGGCACCTCCGTGGCTCGCTACCGATCAGTTCTCGACCTCATCGGCAACACCCCGATGGTCGACGCCTCAGCGCTGAGCCCGAATCCCGACGTCTCGATCTGGGTCAAGCTCGAAGGCCGCAACCCGGCTGGATCGGTCAAGGACCGGGTGGCGCTGAGTTTGGTCGAGTCCGCCGAGGCCGACGGGACGCTCGTCCCGGGGAAGCCTGACCAGATCCTGATCGAGCCCTCCTCGGGGAACACCGGCATCGCCCTTGCCATGGTGTGCCGGCTGAAGGGGTACCACCTCAAGGTGGTCCTCCCCACCAACGTCTCGATCGAGCGCCGCCAGCTCCTCGAGGTGTTCGGGGCCGAGATCATCGAATCCCCGGGCTCTGAGGGTTCCAACGGAGCCGTGCGCATGGCCCGTCAGCTGGCGGCGGAGAATCCTGAGTGGGTCTTCTTGTACCAGTACGCCAACCCGGCGAACCCACGCGCCCACTACGAGCACACCGGCCCTGAGATCTGGGCCGACTGCCCAGAGGTCACGCACTTCGTCGCTGGCCTCGGGACCTCGGGAACCCTGCTCGGCGTCGGCCGCTTCCTCAAGGAGAAGAACCCCGACATCCAGGTCTGGGCCATCGAGCCCCCGACCGGCGAGATGGTCGATGGGTTGCGCAACCTCGATGATGGGTATATCCCTCCGATCTTCGCCGACCTCGGGGGAGCGGAGATCCTCGATCGCAAGACCGTGGTCCGGCCGAGGGAGTCGATCGAGTGGACTCGGAAGATGACCGACCTCGGACTCTTCGTGGGGATCTCCTCCGGAGCGGTCATGGCCGGGGCGATCCGGTGCGCATCTCAGATCCCCGAGGGGGAGAAGGCCACCATCGTGACCATCTCCAGCGATGACGGGTGGAAGTACCTCTCGACCGGAGCGTGGACCGATGACCTCGACACCGTCGTCGAGCGCGCCACGCAGGTCATCTACTTCTAGGCCTTCTAGGCTCTCGGTTGTTCCGGGGTCGACGCGACCCCACGCTTCCGAGGAGGACATGGTTGATGAGTGACGTAGACCCGAGGACTGCCCGCGCTGACGGGCGGGGACTCGATGAGTTGCGGACCGTGCGCTTCGATCGGGACTTCACCGTGTTCGCTCCTGGCTCAGTCCTGGTGTCGATGGGTCGCACCAGGGTGCTCTGCACCGCCTCGGTCGAAGACCGGATCCCTCCGTGGCTCCGGGGATCAGGGAAGGGCTGGGTGACCGCCGAGTACTCGATGCTTCCCGGCTCGACCCCCGAGCGTGCCAGCCGAGAGGCGGCCAAGGGGAAGCAGTCGGGTCGGACCCAGGAGATCCAGCGACTGATCGCGCGCAGCCTGCGCGCCGTCACCGACCTCGTCGCGGTCGGCGAGCGGCAGATCACCGTCGACTGTGATGTCCTCCAGGCCGACGGCGGCACTCGGACCGCGTCGATCTGCGGTGCGTACGTGGCGCTCCACGATGCATGCACCCGTCTGATCGCCGAAGGAGAGATGACGCAGCACCCCTTGACCGACGCGGTCGCCGCCGTCTCGGTGGGGATCATCGATGGGGTCCCGATGCTGGACCTGCCCTACACCGAGGACTCGAGGGCAGAGGTCGACATGAACGTGGTCATGACTGGATCCGGGAGGTTCGTCGAACTCCAGGGGACCGCCGAGCAGCTCGCCTTCAGCCGGAGCGAGCTCGACTCGTTGATCGACCTGGCCGAGGTCGGGATCCGTGAGCTCCTCGGTGCGCAGGCGACCTTGCTGGCCACGCCGCCGGCCCCACGAGAGCGATGACCTTCCGCTGTGTGGTGGCGACGGCCAACGCCGACAAGGAAGCGGAGATCACCGCGATCCTCTCCGAGAGGGGTGACGTCGAGCTGATCGAGAGGCCGAAGGACGTCGGTGAGGTCGAGGAGACGGGCGACACCCTCCTTGAGAATGCCCGCCTCAAGGCCATGGCGCTGACCGAGGCCACGAGGGAGATCTCCGTGGCGGACGACACCGGACTCGAGGTCCGTGCCCTGGATGGACGGCCAGGCGTCCTCTCGGCTCGTTACGCCGGCGACGGAGCCACCTATGCCGACAACGTCGACAAGCTGCTGGGTGAGCTCGGAGGCAGCACCGATCGCTCGGCTCGGTTCACGGCGGCGGCGTATGCCTCGTTCCCTGACGGGACAGAGGTCCATGCGCTCGGGGAGGTCACCGGGACCATCGCCACCGAGGCGAGAGGTGATGGCGGATTCGGCTACGACCCGGTCTTCATCCCCGACGAGGGAGACGGTCGGACCTTCGCCGAGATGTCAGCGGACGAGAAGCACGCCATCAGCCACCGGGGCCGGGCGTTCCGCGCGCTGGCGGATCGACTGGTGGAGATCGGCGCGCTCGAGGCCTGAGGGACTTCGTCCCTCGGAGGGCGACGCCGTTCGCTACCCTTTCGAGGGTCGCCCGACGGACACGGAGCTGAGGGGAGCAAGACGATGGCTGAGGACAGGTTTCTGACCGATCTGATCGGGGTGACGACGTCGGTCTCGACGGTGGTCGTCGAGCGGGGCCCTGTGGCGTACTTCGCCGAAGCCGTCTTCGACGACGATCCGATCTACCGTGACCCCGAAGCCGCCCGGGAGGCTGGCTTCGACGCCATCCCGGTGCCACCCACCTTCCCCTTCGTCATGGAGAGCTGGGGGAAGCTCGCGGAGCTCCAGGTGGCCGTCGAAGAGCAGGGCGAAGGGCTCGCCCCAGCGCTGGCCGTGCTGAAGGCCCGAGGTGGCCTCATCCTCCACGGTGAGCAGTCGTTCCACTACTACCGACCGATCAAGGTCGGCGATGTCCTGAAGGGGACCGGGGTGATCGTCGACGCGTATGCCAAAGAGTCGAAGGGCGCCACGATGAGCTTCCTCGTCAACGAGGTGACCTGGAGCGATGCCGAGACCGACGAGCCCGTGCTCACGACCCGATTCAACGTCATCCACCGGCTCTGAGGCCCTGCTCCAGCCAGGAGATTCGAAGAGCCCCATCACACTGCAACGAGGAAAGGACGGCTCGTGGGAACCACACTGTTTATTGAGGACGTGACCGTCGGCATGGAGGCCCCCGAGCTTCGTCACCTGCTGACCCGCACCGATCTCGTCCGCTATGCCGGCGCATCGGGGGACTTCAACCCGATGCATCACGACGAGGTCTTGGCGACCGCAGCGGGCCAGCCCAGCGTCTTCGGTCACGGGATGCTCTCCATGGGGTTCCTCGGGACGGCCATCTCCCACTTCGTCGGCGCAGGCCGGCTCGTGGACTTCTCGGTCCGCTTCTCGCGCCAGACGTGGCCCGGCGAGGAGCTGATAACCCGCGTCGCGGTCACGATGGTCCGCGAGGAGGACGGCCAGCACCTGGTCGACCTCGACGTCAGCCTCTCGAACGCTGACGGGGAGGTGAAGGTGGTGGGACAGGCCACCGCGTCGCTTCCGACCAAGAGCTGACTTCTCCCGGGGGGAGGGGCGATGGGCGACACGTCGTGGAGTGGCTCCCTTTAACCTGACCGCGTGGCACTCGAACCGGTGAGGACTCCGATGTTCCCCCTCTCGACGGTTCTCTTCCCCTATGCCGAGCTGCCGCTGCACGTCTTCGAGCCGCGCTACCAAGCCTTGGTCGCTGATGTCCTTGCCGGCGATCGCACCTTCGGCACCGTCCTGATCCGGGCCGGATCCGAGGTCGGGGGAGGTGACAGGCGGTGCGACGTCGGGACGCTGCTCAACGTGCAGATGACCGTCCCGTTCGATGATGGCCGGCAGCTGGTCGTGACCCGTGGCATCGAGAGGATCCGGGTCGTCGAGTGGCTTGACGACGACCCCTACCCCCAGGCGATCATCGAGCCGTACCCTTGCCCGGAGATCCATGACGGCGAGCTGCTGAAGAGGGCGACAAGTGCCGTCCGCCGGGTCCGGATGCTCCTCTCGGAGCTGGCTGACGGACCGTGCTGCTCGATCGAGGTCGATCTCGGGAGCGAGCCGATGGCGGCGTCGTGGATGGTCTGCGCTCTCGCACCGCTCGGCCTTCTCGATGCCCAGAGCCTCCTCGAGGCTTCGGACTCCACGGCTCGGCTCGAGATGCTCATCAGGCTGTGCCGGGCACGGATCACCGATCTTGAGATGCTGCTCTCCCAAGCCGATCAGTCCTGAGGCTCCCGGGACGGGCTGCGCGCCGAGCGCTCAGCGCTGGAGGAACTCGGTCACGACCTGAGTGACGGCACCGGCCGTGTCATGCATCGATCGCTCCCGGCCGAAGCGCTCGGAGAGAGAGCAGACGGTCGTCGCTCCGGGGCGCCTCGCGGTGAGCGCCTCGACGGCCTCGGGCTCGAGTTCCCCGACGACGATCAGCACCCCGAGATCGGCGGGTGCGAGGTCAAGGAGCGAGGCCAGGGTCTTGCCCTCGAGCGTCGAGCGATCGAGACGACCCTCGCCGCTCACCAGGAGATCAACCTGGCACAGCGCACCTCCCAATCCCGTCGCCGCGGCGACCAGCTCGAAGCCGGAGCGGAGCGACCCGCCGAGTGCGGCAAGCCCTCCCGCCAGGCCGCCGGCCGCACCTGCTCGATCGATCTCGGTGACGTCGACGCCGTAGCGGTCTCGGTAGTAGTCGGCCGTGTCGATGAGGTGCTTGCGGAGGGCGTCGACCTGGAGCGGGGTCGCCCCCTTCTGGGGCGCAAAGCGAGTCGCGGCGTCGACGAACCGGGTCGCCACGTCGGTCGCCACGATGAGCTCGGCGCCCCGCAGCCCGCCCGACTCCTCGATGGCATCGACCGCACCCCGACCCCCGTCGGTGGTGGCTGATCCGCCGCATCCGACGATGACCCGCTCTGCGCCGAGATCGATGGCTGCGCTGATCAGCTCGCCGACGCCTCGGGTGGTTGCGGCAACCGGCTCATCGCCTCTGGGGTCCGGGAGGAGCGCTCGACCCGCAGCGTCGGCCATCTCGATCACTGCGGTGCCACCGTCACCAAGGAGGTGAATCGGAGCGGAGACGTGCCCACCCAGGGGTCCAGTGACGTCGATGCGGTGCGGAGCTCCACCCATGGCATCGGCGAATCCCTCGCCGCCGTCGCTCAGGGGGATCTCGATCGACTCCCACCCCGCAGCAGAGGCACCGCCAGCGATGGCGGCTGCGAAGTCCGGTGCATCCAGCGTTCCGCGCATCTTGTCGGGCGCGGCAAGCAGTCTCACGTGGTCTTAGCGAACCTCGAGGAGATCGACGACGAAGATCAGCGTCTCGTTCGGCTTGATGACGCCACCGGCTCCGGAGGCCCCGTAGCCAAGGTGCGGGGGGATCGTCAGCCGACGTCGGCCGCTGACCCGCATGCCCTGGACGCCCTTGTCCCAGCCGCCGATGACCTGGCCGGCGCCGAGGCCGAAGGCGAACGGCTCGGCCCGGTTCCATGAGGAGTCGAACTCCTCGCCCGTTGACCACGAGACGCCCACATAGTGGACGACGACCTGGTTGCCTGCCACGGCTTCTGTCCCGTCACCGACGACGAGGTCGTCAATCACGAGTTCGCTGGTGGGGGTGCCCACCGGGGGATCGATCAGGGGTCGCTCAAGTGCCATCTGAGCAGCGTACGACACGTGGACCTTCGAAGCGATGAGTGCGGGCGAGAGGACTCGAACCTCCACCCCCGAAAGGACCGGGACCTAAACCCGGCGCGTCTGCCAATTCCGCCACGCCCGCACGACCGACAACCGCCATTTTCGGCGCCACCCGGCAGAACCCATCTTAGGAAAGCAATTGGGCCAGACCGACGTGCTCTGGCGGGTAGCCTCATCGACATGGATACGCCTTTGATCATCCCTTCCCTTGCCGGCTCCGGTGGCTCTTTAGACGTCAGCGTCGATCTGACCCAACGCCTCCTCCGGGAGCGAATCGTCTTCCTCGGTTCCGTCGTCGACCAGCTCGCAGCGAACACCCTGTGTGCGCAGCTGCTCCTCCTCGAGGCTGAGGACACCGAGCGCGACATCTCGCTGTACATCAACTCCCCGGGTGGATCGGTGACCGACGGCCTCGCCATCTACGACACCATGCAGTACGTCTCGTGCGACGTGCGGACGATCTGCGTCGGCATGGCAGCATCGATGGGCCAGTTCCTACTCTGCTCCGGCGCGCCGGGGAAGCGCTACGCCCTTCCCCACTCGCGGATCCTGATGCATCAGCCCCACGCGGGAGGGATCCAGGGTCAGGCCTCGGACATCGCCATCCAGGCCGAGCAGATCGTGTTCATGAAGAAGATGCTCGCCGAGAGGATCTCGTTCCACACCGGCCAGGATGTCGAGAGGATCGAGGCGGACTCCGACCGAGACCGCTGGTTCACCGCCGAGGAAGCCCGTGAGTACGGCTTCATCGATGCCGTGATCGACCGTTCGACGGCACGGGTTGGAGGAAGCTAGGCGTGTCCGCTGACGCCCCGGCGCCGGCGCCGGATGGGGCGGCAGGATCACCTCCTGGATACGATCGGAACCGCCCCAAGCAGACTCGAATCGTCTCGGCCCAGATCTCTCTCCCCACGCGGTTCCGGGAGATCTGGCGGAGCCGCGAGCTGCTCTTGAACCTGATCTCGACGGAGATCAAGGTCAAGTATAAGAACTCTGCCCTCGGGCTGCTCTGGTCGATGGTCGCCCCTGCGGTGACCCTGGGCATCTACTGGTTCGTCTTTGGAGTCGTGCTCAAGAACTCGATCCCGAACTTCGTCATCTACCTCTTCTCGGGCCTGCTGTTCTGGAACTTCTTCCAGACTGGTCTGCTCACGGCGACCGGCGTGGTGGTCCAGCGGGCCGGGATCGTCAAGAAGGTGGCCTTTCCGAGGGAGATCCTGGCGCTGGCATCGATCGGGACCGCCGGTGTGTACATGTTCTTCCAGACGATCGTCCTGGTGATCTTCATGGTGGCCCTCGGCACGGCTCCGGACTGGCCGCTGCTCCCGCTCTTGGCGGTCGCCTTCCTGGCAGAGATCCTCATCGCCTCGGCCCTCGGGATCGCGCTCTCGGCGATCAACGTCCGCCTGCGGGATATGCAGCACCTCATCGAGGTCGTCCTGACGGCGTGGTTCTGGGCCTGTCCGGTCGTCTACTCGTTCTGGAACTCGATCCAGTCCCACCTCGGGCCCCATGGGCTCACCTGGATCTACCTCCTCAATCCCATGACGCCGATCATCCTCACCTCCCAGCGGGTGATCTACGCCCACCCGGTGGTCACCCTCACCTCGGGCGGGAAGCCCGTCGAAATCCTGCCTCCCTGGCCGTCGAGCACCTATCTCTTGATGGATCTCGCCCTCGTGGGCATCGGGGTGGCGCTCCTCCTCCTCGCCCTGTCGATCTTCGGCCGGCTCGAGGGAAACTTCGCTGAGGAGCTCTGAGGGTGTCTGATTTCGCCGTTTCCGTCGAAGACGTCTCCAAGCGGTTCCGCCTCTACCACGATCGTGGGACCAGCCTCAAGGAGCGCTTGGTCAAGAGGGGCCAGGCTCGCTACGAAGACCTCTGGGCCCTCGATGACATCTCCTTCAGGGTCGAAGAGGGAGAGACCATCGGCATCCTTGGTCACAACGGGTCGGGGAAGTCGACCCTCCTCAAGTGCGTGTGCGGTGTCCTCCAGCCGACCGCCGGGCAGGTCGTGGTCAGAGGGAAGCTCGCCGGGCTCCTGGAGCTCGGCGCCGGCTTCCAGCCGGAGCTGAGCGGCCGGGACAACATCTATCTGAACGCATCGATGCTGGGCCTCTCGAAGAGCGAGACCGACGACGTCTTCGACGAGATCGTCGCATTCTCTGAGCTCGAGCAGTTCATCGACAACCAGGTGAAGTTCTACTCCTCGGGCATGTACGTCCGGCTCGGCTTCGCTGTGGCGGTCAGTGTGGAGCCGGACATCCTGGTGATCGACGAGGTGCTCGCCGTGGGTGACGAGCGCTTCCAGCGCAAGTGCCTGGACCGGATCCGCCAGTTCCAGGAGCAGGGCCGGACGATCATCGTCGTGACGCACTCCGCCGACCAGATCAAGTCGATCTGTGATCGCGCCGTGGTGCTGAGCCACGGCAAGATGGTCGCGATGGGGGCACCTGGACATGCCGTCCAGATCTTCCGCGAGGGCCTCCTCACCGAAGGTGTCGCTGAGGTCCCTCCCCCCGAGATCGAGACCGAGGTCGAGGTCGAGGACCACCATCGCCCGGTGCGCCTTCGAGGCGTCACCGTGTCGCATCCCGGTTCGGCCGAGAGCCTGCCGCTCAAGAGCGGCGACCCGCTGGAGGTCAACGTGGGGTTCACCGCGTCGGAGCCAGTGGACGCGGTCGTCTTCGAGCTAGAGGTCCACAGCACCAACGGCACCCTGCTGATCAAGACCACCACCGATGACCTCGGGATCAACTTCAACCTCGAGCAGGGGGAGGGATCGATGACGTTCTCGTTCCCGTCATGGCCCTTCGGCGACGAGGAGCTGAAGCTCTCGGTGGGTGTCAAGAACCGTCTGGGGGGAGTGGTCTTCGACTGGCTGGAGAACGCCG
>JADGOD010000074.1 GCA_017883125.1 Acidimicrobiales bacterium | reverse complement strand
GCCTGGAACGTGGCGCTCGGCTGCAACTTGGAGGCCTACCGGCTCGGCCTGGCCAAGGGGGTGCAGTTCCACTTCGATGACCCGGTCACGTACGTGACCGTCTTCGCCGCGACGATCCCGAACGCGAGTCCGTCGATGCGCCTCGACCACCTCGCTCGCCGACCCGCGGAGATCGACGCTATCAATGGTGCTGTCGTCGAGCTGAGCCGTGAGCTCGGACTCGAGGCGCCCTACAACGAGACCCTCTGTGCCATTCTGCGCAAGCGCGAGTCGACCTTCATCTGACCGGGCGACCGCCGAGGCTTGCGACGGCTGAGCGGATCAGGTCCCAGCGAGGCGCGTCACGAGGGGCGCGAAGTCGTCCATGACCGCCTCGGGGAGGGTGACATAGCTGATCCCGTAGCGCTCTCGCCGCTCGACGAGACGATCGGCGACCTCGTCGAGGGTGCCGATCAGGACGTTCGGGTGGTCGAGGAGGCCCTCGGTGCCGACGCTGAACCAGTTGGCCACCCGCTGGAGGGGCTTGTCGACCTGGTCGGTGATCTCTGCGAAGTACGGCGAGGACTCGAGCTCAAGCGAGTCGAACCGCTCGCCCGCTGCCGCTCGGACGAAGTCGAGCCGCTGCTCGGCGACCTCCTGCGGGGTCAGTCCGGCATCGTTCACCGGGACGAAGGGGACGTTGGAGAAGCTCACGATGTCGGCCTCACGGGCGGCGAGCGAGAGGACGCGCTTCTTGCCGCCTCCGATCATGATGGGAGGGTGAGGCCGCTGGGCAGGCAGAGGCAGGCCGGCATAGCCGGTGACGTTGACGAACTCGCCGTGGCAGTCGATGTCGTCGCCCGAGAAGTGGGCCTTGAACAGCGCAATCGTCTCTTCGAGCTTGGTGACGCGCTGTGGGGCAGGCTCGAAGGTCAACCCCATCGAGCGGTACTCGTCCCCGCTCCATCCTGCTCCGATCCCGAGCTCGAGGCGCCCCTCGGAGAGGTGGTCTATGGTCGCTGCTTCCTTGGCCAGGACCGCAGGGACGTGGTAGTCGATACAGAAGACTCGGCTGCCAACCCGCAGCGTGGTGGTGACCGCGGCCGCGGTGGCCAGCGCTGCGATCGGTGCGAGGTGCTGGGGCGCCCGGCCGCGGTCGATGTAGTGATCAGCGACGAAGAGCGTGGAGTAGCCGAGGTCCTCGACCTTGCGCGCCAGACCCCGCCACTGCGCCGCTGTGGTCTGGTTCGCGTGCTCTTGGGCTGCGTGTGCCTGGATGCCGAAGCGGAAGGGTCGGGGGGTTGGCATGGGCCGCATCCTAACTCCGATAGTTCACGAGAAGCCCGTGACGTCGCCTGCAGCAATGGCGACGTTTGCTTGAGCGATCCCATCGGCCATTGCGCTTCCGGGTTGGTCGCGAGGGCCGCCATGTCGTCGAAAACAGGGGTCATCTGAGACCACCGAGGTGCTTCGGGACGCGCTTGACCAAGGCCAGGTGCACCTTGAGGGGATCGAGCGTGGCGCTCAGGCGATCAGGGCGATGCGCTTGTAGGCGTCGAGGATGACCGCGGTGGTCGGCCAGCCGTCGATGACGCGCACAATGCATCGTCGAGCGGTTCGGATCAGGCGACTCGGCGCGTGGAAGATCCCTCAGCGCAGCGCCTTCGGACGAGCCTGTTGCCAGGAGCCCTCCAAGCACACGAGCTGGAACCAGCGCGCGAGGTCAGCGCTCAGCATCACCGCGAACATCCACGCCTCGTTGGCACCGAGCCTCGTGAACGGGAAGCGGCAGGGCCCTGAGTCCTTCAAGCGCTGGATGTGGCTCTCGACGTGGGCGTGGGCCCGCATGGTGGCGTCGAGTGCTCGAGGGTCGCCGTCTTGGTCTGTGTAGAAGCCCCAGTAGCGGAACTCGAGCGAGGGGAAGAGGCTCCGCTGGGCACCTGGGTGGAGGGGCTCTTTGCGGACGATGAACCTGGTGTGATCGGGAAGGCCTGAGGTGTCGATGAGCTCGGTGAGATCGGCGACCATCGCGTCGTCTCGGACCTCCCCGTCTTTCGTGACCGCCTCGAGCCAGACGCCTTGGACGTTCTCGGCGTCTGAGATCGCAGCGTGGAGCTGGGCATTCGAGCGGGCGGTGACGAGGAAGCCGATGTTGCGGCTCCGGCAGGCTGTCAAGAACCCGGTCGTGCAGCCGGCCGAGTCGGCCCGGACGATAACCGAGCGACCGACGAGCTCGGCATCGTCACCGTGTCCGTGGCCAGCAGCGATCTCTCGGGGGAGCTGGCCAATCGCATCGTCCGGGACCGTCACGTGATCGGCCACGGTGTTGACCCCGGCATTGCCCGGACGAAGGACGCCAGCGAGCGCCTCGCCCGTTGCGTCGGCGAAGCAGAGCATCGGATGGAAGCCGTAGCCACCATTAGAGTTCGGGGCGGTGCCCTCTTTGTTCTCGGAGTGGATCTCGACGAGCGAGGCGTCGATGTCGAGGACAACCGGCTCTTCCCCTTTGAGCAGGCCGGCCTGGTCCCAGACCTTCTCCCGGACCTCTCCGCCAGCGAGGCGCTGAGATCCTGGCGCGTCGCAGTCCCGATCT
>JADGOD010000073.1 GCA_017883125.1 Acidimicrobiales bacterium | reverse complement strand
TGGGCACCGATGGCTGGCAGCGACCCGAGGTCTCCCTCGCGCTCGCGCAGCGCTATGCGGCCGCCTTCGTCGAGCTCGAGACGATGGGCGCGTTGGAATCACTCAGTACTTGAGATGCGGGTTCGAGTCCTGCCGGTGAGACCACGCCGCCGTGGCTCAGCTGGAGAGAGCAGCGCACTCCCGAGGTGAACCTCGGAGGTTCGGATCCTCCCGGCCGCCACTCCCGGCCACCGTCTCCGACATGGCGGTACGCCACACCCTCCCAACCACGAGGGACGGCAGTGGAATCCACCTGAAGTCGCCGCTGGGCCCTCGCTCCGAGACGGAGGTGCACCCACCGGACGAGGCGGAGCGCTTCGGCGCATGCACTGCACCTGCCATGATCGATGCATGCGCCCACCTCTGGATGCTCCCGGATGGAGCGGATGAGACACGCCGTCGATGCCGGTGACGTCGCTGCTGCCGCCGAGCGCCTGGCTTCGGTGGTCACCACCACCCCGCTGCACAAGTCGGCACGGCTCAGCGCTGCGCTCGGCGTGCCCGTGTGGCTCAAGCGCGAGGACCAGCAGATCAGCCGGTCCTACAAGCTCCGTGGTGCCTTCACCGTCATCTCGTCGCTCTCCGAGGCCGAGCGGGCCCTGGGGGTGGTCTGCGCCAGCGCCGGAAACCACGCGCTCGGGGTCGCTTACAGCTGCCAGCTCCTCGGAGTCCGCGCTCGGGTCTTCCTCCCCACCACGACACCGCGCCAGAAGCGCCAGCAGATCAAGGCGATCGGTGGCGACCTGGTCGATACGATCGTGGCGGGGCACTCCTACGACGAAGCGAGCACCTCGGCGAAGGCCGACTGCGCCGCCACCGGCGCGATCTACGTCCATCCCTTCGACGATTCCCGCACCATCGCCGGCCAGGGAACTGTCGCCGTCGAGATCACCAACCAGATGGACGGTCCCGTTGGCACGCTTCTGGTCCCCGTCGGTGGTGGTGGGCTGCTTGCCGGAGTCGCCACCTGGTTCAAAGCGCACTCGCCCTCGACCCGCATCATCGGCGTCGAGCCGGCCGGGGCGGCCAGCATGACCGCGGCGCTCAAGGCCAACCACCCGGTGGAGATCGAGGCGACCGATCGCTTCGTCGAGGGTGCCGCCGTCGAGAGGGTGGGAGATCTCACCTTCCCCATCGTCCGCGACCTGGTCGATGAGGTGGTCGTCTTTTTTAATGATACGGCGACCACCGAGATGCTCGACCTCTACCAGGTCGACGGCATCATCACCGAGCCTGCCGGCGCCCTGGCCACCGCGGCGGCGCTCCTCCAGCTCGGCCGCCCGCTGGAGGGCCCGATGGTCTGCGTGGTCTCCGGCGGGAACAACGACGTCAGTCGCTACGCCGAGACCATCGAGCGCTCCCTCGTCCACGAGGGGCTGCGCCACTACTTCCTGGTGACCTTCCCCCAAGAGCCCGGTGCGCTCCGCCACTTCCTCGACGAGGTGCTCGGAGCGAGCGATGACATCGTCCTGTTCGAGTACGTCAAGAAGTCCAACAAGGACACCGGTCCCGCCCTGGTGGGCATCGAGCTCGAACAGGCCTCTGACCTCGGAGGACTGCTCGAGCGCATGAGAGAGAGCCCGCTCTCGATCGAGCGCGTGCCCCCAGACTCACCACTCTCGCTGTTCCTCACCTGAGCGACACGCCGGACCGAGGGATGCCCGGCTCGTCCCAGCAGCGACACCCGGGGCCATCTCGACACCCTTCAACGCTCATCTGGGATGCTTCTGATCAACAGGAGTGGCGCGCCACCCCGGCACGTCGGCCGAGACTCTCAGGAGGCCACCATGGATCGATTCGGGAACGATGACCACCCTGGACGAGAGGAGCTGAACGAGTGGCGGCGCGCGAAGAGCTCGAGCTTCTTCACCTCGTCACCCGACCTGCGGGCGGTGCTCGAGTTCTCCATGGGCGGCCCGCTCTCCGATCGTCTTGTGGAGAGCCTGACCTCGTTCGGCGTGACCGTCGCCGCGGTGATCGACCCGGCAGCTGCCGTCGTCGAGGCGTCACGGGAGTTCCCCCGCCTCCGCTCCTACGACGAGCTCGGCAATCGCATCGAGGTTGTCGAGTTCCATCCCGCCCACCTCCTCGCCCAGGACGCCACCTGGTCGTCGGGGCTGCTGGCCCTTCCTCTTGACTTCTCCGGAGCCTTCGAGACCGCGGCGCTGTTCTTCCTCCTCACGCACGCCGGTGAAGCTGGCCAAGCCTGCCCCGTGGTCTGCACCATCGGGCTCCGACGTGCTCTCGAGCACCGGGCCACCACCCCCGAGACGGCTGGCTACCTGGAGCGCATCGCCACCGCCGACCCCTCGGTCGCGTTGCGCGGGGCCCAGTTCCTGACCGAGGTCCAGGGCGGTTCCGATGTCGGGGCGAACATCGTCGAGGCCCATCCGGATCCCGAGACCCCCGGCGCATGGCGCATCACGGGAGAGAAGTGGTTCTGCTCGGTCGCCGACGCCGATCTCTTCGCCGTAACCGCACGACCTGCCGACGCCGACGCCGGAACCAGAGGGCTCACGTGCTTCCTCGTGCCTCGCACCGTGGACGGATCCACCCCGAACGGCTTCACCATCCGCCGCCTCAAGGACAAGCTCGGTACACGCGCCTTGGCCTCGGCCGAGATCGACTTCACCGACGCCCTAGCCTGGCCCATCGGTGAGATGGACGCGGGCTTCAAGATCGCCGTCACCGAGCTCCTCAACACCTCGCGATGGCTCAACGCCGTCGGCTCCACTGGGATCATGAGTCGGGCGTTCGCCGAGGCTCACAGCTTCGCCCTCCATCGCCAGGCCTTCGGCACGACCATCATCGAGTTCCCCCTGGTGAGGGAGAACCTGGCCATCATGCATGCTGAGACCTCGGCCTCGCTGGCCTCGACGTTCGCCCTGACCGCCCTGGTGGCCCGACAGGACGCAGGAACCGCCTCCCCTGCCGATCTCGCTGTGCACCGCTTCTTGGTCAACGCCAACAAGTACCTCACCTCGACCGTCGCCACCGAGGTGGTCCACCGCGCCATCGAAGGCCTGGGTGGCAACGGAACCATCGAGGACTTCTCACCACTGCCGCGCCTCTACCGCGACGCCATCGTCTTCGAGTCATGGGAGGGGACGCACAACGTGCTGTGCGATCAGGTCTACCGAGACTGCTCCCGCCTCGACATCCTCGACCCGCTCTTCGCCTGGATCCGAGCCGAGCTGGCCTCGGCCAGCACCGCCTTCACCGATCACCGGGACCGGATCGCCGCCGAGCTGGGCTCCATCGAGGGGTCGATACGCCGGTCACTGGGTGACCCGACCTCCGCCGCTCTCCACTTCCGCCGCCAGCTCACGTCGCTGATGCACGCGATCCAGTCCACCCTCTTGCTCCGCCAGGCCTCGCAGGGAAGCGCCACCGCGTCGATGGTCGCCACCGCCGAGCTCTTCTGTCAGCTCCACGTCCCCGGGGGGCTCGCCCCACCCGACGATCCGGGCTACCTCGAGCGCATCGACACCGCCCTCGGCTACGCCCAAGGGGCCGCGCAACCAGGAGGGCACTGACGTCGGGCTTGCGGGAGCATCACGTGTCCGGTGCGAGTTCGAGCTGATCGATGATCAGCGGCGGAAGGACGGCACTTCGAGCTCCGGATGACGGGAGATGATCAGCCCAGAGTCCGTCCGGTCCTCTGCGTCAACATGGGCTTATCGGTTCCGAGGGGATGGTGCGTCAGGCATGAGACGCTCTCTGATCGGACAGGGCAGCCCCACCAACCGAACGGGAAGCCGGCGGCTCGTCGGAGCTACCTCCAGGTTACGACGTGAACCGGCTGCCGTGTCGTCGGTGGGACCTGCCCAGAGGGATGGCCGGCAACGATCGGGAGCGCAACTGACCACTCAGGCGAGATCCCCAGCTCTGCCTTCACCTCCGGCTGGTTGAACAACGGAGTGGCCAGGCCGATCGGGCACGTCCCCAGCCCAATGGCCCAGGCGGCGAGCATCAGGTTCTCTGCAGCCAAGAAGCAATCGGAGACGCCGCCAGCACTCGTCGAGTAGATCACCACCAGGGCGGGGGCGTGGTGGAAGAGAACATAACCGGTGCTCGAGATCACCTTCCGGAGGGCATCGAGCGCAGGGAGCCCGCTGTTCGCGACCTCGGCCGCCGGAGGCTCAGCGAGAAAGAGGGATCCTGCCTCTTCGTCGTATCTCGTGAGGAGCTCCGGCTCCTGGATCACGACGAAGGCCCACGGCTGGGAGTTGACCGCGCTGGGAGCATGGATCGCCGCATCCAGCAACACCTTGATCTGATCCCTCGCCACAGGCTCATCGGTGTACGCCCGCACAGCCCGACGTTCGTAGATGGCGGCGAGTGCCCCCTCTCGTCCTGATAGGGCCGCCACGGCGAACCCGTGTGCTCCGTCAGGACCTCTGCCCGCTTCGGTGTGTGGCGTCATCTGGCCTCCCCATGTTGTGCTCTGGTCGCCAGCAGCGCCCTCCAACCAGACGGGTTGCCGATTCGCTGCTGATCGGATTCCACGCCGCAGTGCCCTCTGCCAGAGCGGTGCCCAGCGGCGATCTCGAGCCGCCGTCGCCGTGAGGCGACCAGCTCAGAGGCTGGGATGGGCGGTCGCATCGACCCAGGCGTCGTAGTCGTCGGCCTTCGCTCGGAGCGCACCGAGCGCACTGTCGGAGTCGACGATCAAGAACCGCTCCGCCCCGATGCCGCGGAGCACCAGCTCGGCGACCTCTTCGGGTCTGAGCGCCATCGACAGCACCGGGTGGCCCTCGGGGAAGTTGTTCGACAGCAGCATCTGGGTCAGCATCGGCCCGGGGCAGAAGCAGGAGACCTTGATGCCCTTCGGTCGATAGTTCACCGCCAGCCACTCCGCCAGGGAGAGGGCGGCCGCCTTGGTCACGGTGTAGCTCGCCTTCTCGATCTGCGTGGTGACGGCCGTCACCGATGAGGTCTGCAGCAGGTAGCCGTCGCCTCGCTCGAGCATCGAGGGGAGCACCTCGCGCGCGGCGTAGACGTGCGACATGACGTGGAGGTTCCACCCGAGGTCCCAGAGCCCGTTGTCGCTCAGCTCGCCGGGCTGGCGCGGTCCGGAGAACCCTGCGTTCGAGTACCAGACGTCGATCTCCCCGTAGGTCGAGCGGGCGAGCTCGGCGACGTTGTGGACGTTCTCCTCGACGGTGATGTCGCATGCCAGCCCGACGCTGCCGATCTCGGCCGCCACGGCGGTGACCGCTGTGGCGTCCTGGTCGGTCACGACGACCTTGGCCCCCTCGGAGGTGAACCGGCGCGCGAAAGCTGCGCCGATGCCGTGACCCGAACCGGTCACGACGACCACCTTGCCGTCCAGCTCCACGTCAGACCTCCTCAGACCCTCAGCGACAGCCTGCCACGACAGGGATGTCATCATCGATCACGACGCAGATCCCCACGAGATCACGTGACGAGCCGAGCTCGACCTCGGACGCGGCGACGATCGGTGTCGGGACCGCGGAAGAGCGCTCCGTCTCGAGGCTGATCAGACCTCGTCGTCAGGCGGCGGTGCGTCCCGGCGGCGGCTTCGACGCTGGCTCTTGGGTCCTTGCTCGCCCGGTGGCTCCGACGCCGCCGCCCGGAGCTGGCGCCAGCTCTCCAGCCGCCTCTTCGAGATGACCCCCATCCGAAGAGCCTTCTCGACGGCGCAGCCCTTGTCCCCCATGTGCGCGCAGTCGCGGAACCGGCAGTCCTCGGTGAGCTCCTCGATCTCGGGGAACGTCGCCGCGAGGCCCTCGTCGCTCACGATGGCGTCGAGCAGTCGGATCCCTGGGATGTCGAGCAGGACCCCCCCGCTCTTGAGCCGGTGGAGCCTCCGGGTCGTCGTCGAGTGGCGGCCCTCACCGCTCGGACCCACGGGACGGACGAACTCGTCGCGGTCGTCGAGGATGTTCAGCAGCGAGGTCTTGCCCACCCCCGAGGCTCCGAGCATGACCGCGGTGACCCCGGGG